>JALSGX010000012.1 GCA_026982535.1 Ghiorsea sp.
TGGCGGTAGAAGCGCCCAGGTTGACAACCAAGGTGCCGATTTGCGTTACAATTTAACCATTACGCTTGAGGATGCAGCCAAAGGCAAAGAAGTTGAGTTGGAAATACCCAAGCATGAACCTTGCAATACATGTCATGGTTCTGGGGCTAGGCCTGGTACAAGCCCTGTGCCATGTTCAACATGTGGAGGACATGGTCAGGTACAAATGCAGCAAGGTTTTTTTGCGGTTCGGCGCACCTGTCCAAGCTGTCAGGGATCAGGCAAGAAAATTGAGTCACCGTGTGTTTCTTGTGGTGGCACAGGGCGTAAAAAAGTGAAGAAGAAGCTTAAAGTGAAGATTCCCGCTGGTGTTTATGATGGTGCCCAGGTTCGTGTATCGGGTGAAGGTGAAGCGGGTGTTCATGGTGGTCCTTCGGGTGATTTGTTTATTGTTGTGCGTATTCAAGAGCACCCTATTTTTGAGCGGGATGGCGCAGATTTACATTGTGAAATGCCCATTACTTTTCCGCAAGCAGCCTTGGGTGCAGAGGTAGATGCACCTACGCTGGAGGGTAAAGTTAAAATCAAGATTCCAGCAGGTACTGAAGGCGGGCGAGTATTTCGCTTGCGTGGTCATGGTGTGAAAGATGTGCGAGTGCAGCAAAAGGGCGACTTGTATGTTCGGGTGCAAATTGCTGTACCCAAGAAGCTTACAGAAAAACAAAAAGAGTTGCTTACCGCGTTTGCCAAGGAAACAGGTGATGAGGTGTATCCTGAGCGTTCATCATTCTTGGATAAAGTCAAAGATTTATGGGATGATTTGGCAAGTTGAGCCGTTGCTTATATGGTAAGCTGTGCGATGGGTGAAGAGAGGGTAGTATGCGTATTATAATCACAGGTGCTGCTGGCAGGATGGGGCAAATGCTTATTCGTGCGGTAGCACAAGCAGAAGGTGTGCGGCTTGTAGGCGCAACTGAGCGAGCAGGTTCGCCAGCGATTGATCAAGATGCTGGCTTGCTTGTTGGCTTAGAGATGCTGAATGTACATGTGAAAGACCACTTAAACCTATGCGATGAGGCGGATGTTTTGATTGATTTTACTGCCCCTGAAGCGTGTTTAAGTCATGCAAAGTTTGTAGCTGAGCATGAAATGGCAATGGTGATTGGCACAACTGGCTTTGATGCCGAGCAACAAGCGGAGTTGAACAGTATATTGAAAAACACACCAACAGTGGTTGCTGCCAATTATTCGGTAGGCGTGAACCTTGCGCTAAGCCTGATTGAGCAAGCGGCAAAGGTATTAAGTGCAGACTATGATGCAGAGATTTATGAAGCGCATCATAAACATAAAGTGGATGCGCCATCTGGCACTGCTTTGGCGATGGGTAAAGCCCTTGCCGCAGGGCGTGATGTAAAGCTTGATGATGTTGCTGTGTATAGCCGTGAAGGCATGACGGGTGCTCGAGAAAGTGGAAGCATAGGTTTTTCCGTAGTACGAGGCGGCAATATTGTGGGTGACCATAAAGCCATGTTTATTGCTGATGAAGAGCGCATTGAAATCAACCATTTTGCATCGGACAGAATGGTGTTTGCTAAAGGGGCGGTTCGTGCTGCCTTGTGGCTAGCTGGCCAAGGCGCAGGGCGTTATGATATGCAGGATGTATTGGGGTTAAAATAAATCATGCAGCAGCAAGATGCGCAGTTGGGTTTTACTTTGATTGAAACCCTAGTGGCATTGGGGATTGCTGCTGTAGCGCTCACAGCACTTGCAGGTCGCTTGGGCTTATCGGCGGATACACAGCGTACATTGACTGTTCATTCAACCATGTTGGAAGTGGCCACCAATATTCTTGAAAAGCAGAGGCGCAGTGTAGCTATCAACCTAGATGACCAAGAAGGCTCAGTTGAAGCGCGAGGCATGAAAATGAAATGGAAGCTATCGACTGAAAAAACCGATCTGGATAACTTTGTACGGCAAAATGTCGTGGTTTCGTTTGCTGGTGAGCCAGATGTTTCATTGTTTTTATTCCATGCGAAGTAGCTTTTCGGTACAAGGTTTTACCTTGATTGAAGTGTTGCTGGCAATCGTTGTATTTTCTTTGCTTGCTAGCGTTTCGTTTGTTGCACTTGGTCCTGCGGGCGAGGGCTTTATGCAGTTAAAAGAATCCAGAGAAGCGCTTGAGCGGCAGCAATGGGTAGGCAGGCAGTTGCGCCGTGATGTGTCTTATTTGAGCAAGTCTGAAGATAAGTCCTTGCCTGCGGTACGATTGATGAATGATAGTCGTGGGCAGGATGATTTTGATGAATTACACTTGCTTGTCCGTGATCCGATGTATCCTGGTTTAACACTTGTACGGTATTATATTGATGAGGAAGAGGGCGTGTTAAAGCGTGAAGCGATAAGCCCTTGGGCAAGGACGCATGTAGAGCCTGTTTCATGGTCGTTAGCAAAGGTAGATTCATTTGCGGTGGAAGTGTTGATGAAAACATCAGGGCTAAAGCAGACATTAAATCAAACATTGAACCAACAGCAGTCATTTCCCATTCCGCAGATGATTACAGTTACTATTCGGGACAATCAAGGTGAAATGACTTATGACTTGCCAGTTTTTATACAATAATCATGGCTTTTCGTTGACAGTTTAAGCAATGCCTTATAGCAATCGCTGGTCTTGGATGTGTAAAAAGGTTGTGTTTCGTCAATAAACAGCCGTACTTTGTAAGGCAATCCTATTTTATCCTTTTATGAACCCATGCTGCATGATGAAGTTTCGCGTTGATTTAATGCACATGATGGAGAAATCAATTTATGGTATCTGAAGAAAACACTGAAAATGCTGAAGTGGCTTCCGCAACTGCAGTTAAGAAAGCCACGAGAAAGCCACGAGCAAGCAAGAAAAAAGCAGAAGTAGCATCTGATGCAGAAGCACCTAAGGCTGAAGATGTCGCCAAGCCTAAACGACGGCGGCGCACTAAAAAAGAAATGGAAGAAGCAAGGGCTGCGGCGAGTTTGGCTGCTGATACAGAGGGGAAAGCGGAGCAGCCCGTTCAAGTTGAGCCTGGGTCAGACGAGAAGGAAGAGGTGGTTGAAAAAGAGCCAGAGCCCAATTGTGAAAAGGAAGAGAAGGATTCACAAGATGTGGATGCTGAGTCTGAAGCGAGTGTTGCGGAAACACCCAAAGAACACCAAGAGCGCACGCAACAAGCACGCCAGCGGAACAAAAATAACCGTAACAATAAAAACCGCAATCACCATAAAAACAACCGCCGGCATAAAGAGCAACAAGAAGAAGAGCCTGTTTCGACGGAGTTTGAAGGTATTACCCTGCATTTGCAGGAAGTATCGGCCATGTCTCAGCAGGAGTTGTTGGATAAAGCAGATGAGCTTGGCATAGAGAATGCTGCGGGTAAACGCAGGCAAGCACAGGTTTTTGCTATTCTCAAAGAGCATAGCTTACGGGGCGGAACAGTGATTTCAGAAGGTGTGCTGGAAATTTTGCCCGATGGCTATGGTTTCTTGCGCACGGCTGATGCTGATTTTGTATCGGGTACAGATGATATTTATGTGTCCAACCAGCAAATTCGCCGCAGTTATTTGCGTAAAGGTGATTTGGTGGCGGGCGAAGTGCGTGCTCC
The DNA here is from genome assembly GCA_026982535.1 of Ghiorsea sp. GTDB lineage: Bacteria > Pseudomonadota > Zetaproteobacteria > Mariprofundales > Mariprofundaceae > Ghiorsea. The sequence goes on from JALSGX010000012.1 coordinate 3,615, forward strand.
ACGGAGCAGGGAGAAGTATTTCGCATTAAAGAATGTTATTTCTATCAATGATGAAGATCCAGAAATTGCGCGTACTAAGGTATTGTTTGAAAATTTAACCCCTGTTTACCCCAATGCGCGTATAAAAATGGAAATTGAAGATCCAACCCGAAAGGATGTAACGGGCAGAGTGATTGATCTGGTTGCCCCGATAGGGAAAGGGCAACGAGGTATTTTGGTGGCTCCACCACGCACAGGTAAAACAGTGATGATGCAGGCTATTGCCCATGCCATTGAAGCCAACCACCCTGAAATTCATTTGATGGTATTATTGATTGATGAGCGTCCAGAAGAGGTGACGGATATGAAGCGCTCAGTGAAAGGAGAGGTGGTGTCGTCGACCTTTGATGAGCCGCCGCAGCGCCATGTTCAAGTGGCTGAAATGTTGATTGAGCGGGCCAAACGATTGGTCGAGCATGGGCGCGATGTTGTGATTTTGTTGGATTCCATTACTCGTCTGGCGAGGGCTTATAATATTGTTTCTCCATCGTCAGGTAAGGTGTTGTCTGGGGGTGTGGATGCCAACGCATTGCATCGACCTAAGCGTTTTTTTGGTGCGGCACGCAATATTGAAGGCGGTGGCAGCTTGACCATTATTGCAACGGCATTGGTCGATACGGGAAGCCGTATGGATGAAGTGATTTTTGAAGAGTTCAAGGGAACAGGTAATATGGAGATTCATTTGAGTCGCCAGCTTGTGAGCAAACGAACTTTCCCAGCCATTGATGTGGCAGCCAGTGGCACACGCAAAGAAGAGTTGTTGGTTGACCCAGCAGAGCTCTCGAAAATGTGGGTATTGCGCCGGATTGTATCACCTATGGACACTGTGGGTGCTATGGAGTTTTTGTTGGATAAAATCAAGGCAACGAAAAATAACGCAGAGTTTTTTGAGTCGATGAATAAGTAATATATAGGTTTTTCAAGGGTAATGAAGCACATAGCTTGCTATCGTGGGGTATAAAGTTATGATGCCCACCCTTTTTATAGGAAGTTTTGGTGTAAGGGAGTCATTGATATGAGTAACTCGGCACAGTTTGTGATTGCGGGCAATTGGAAAATGAATGGTATGCTTGATGAAAGCTTGAAGTTTATTGATAGCTTGACAGAAAACCCAAATCCAACTGCTGTTGAAATGGTGATTTGCCCGCCTTATACCTTGCTTCATCCTTTGGCAAAGCCCTTGGCAGAAAAAGGCGTAACATTGGGTGCTGAGAATATGCACTTTGAGGCAAGTGGTGCATTTACAGGTGAGATTTCACCCTTGATGTTGAAGGATGCGGGTTGTCACTATGTGATTCTTGGGCATTCGGAGCGAAGAGATATGATGCATGAAGACCATGCTTTGCTGCGCAAAAAGTTGGAGGCTGCTTGGAAGCATGGTTTGGAGCCGATATTTTGTATTGGTGAACACCTAGAAGAGCGTGAGGCAGGTACAACCAACGATGTCTTGAAAGATCAGCTTGCCGTGCTTGAAGGCACAGATTCAAGCTTGCCGCTTGTTATTGCTTATGAGCCTGTTTGGGCAATTGGCACTGGCAAAACAGCAACACCAGAGCAAGTGTCGGAGACCCATGCGTTTGTGCATGAAGAACTGGCACGCTTGGGTCGCAAGTGTAAGGTATTGTATGGTGGTAGTGTCAACCCGGGCAATGCAGAAAGCTTGATGGCTTGCCAAGGTGTGGATGGTGCGTTGGTGGGCGGAGCTAGCTTAAAGGCTGATTCCTTTATGGACATTGTGGGTGCTGCGGCTCGTGTCGCTACTTAGGAGAAAAGCATGACAACGGTATTATTAACCATACATATTCTTGTAGCTATTCTGCTGATTGCGGTGGTTCTGATGCAGAGAGGGCAAGCTGGTGGTATGGGTGAATCATTTGGTGGTGGAAGTTCGCAGTCATTGTTTGGTTCAGCTGGCGCGAGCTCCTTTCTTGTGAAGGCGACAGGTGTGCTGGCAACAATATTTATGATAACCAGCTTGTCTTTGGCTTTTTTTTCACAACAAGAGGCAGGTTCAGTATTGGATAAAGGCATTGGTTCAGGTGCTGTCCAAGAGTCAGGCATACCTGCTACAGATGATGCTATCTTTGATCCAAAAGAGTTGGAGAGTATGGGCAAAGATGCGCTTCCATCTGCAGAATAAGTTTTATGCCAGAGTGGTGGAATTGGTAGACACGCTATCTTGAGGGGGTAGTGGAGCAATCCGTGCTGGTTCGAGTCCAGTCTCTGGTACCAACAAATAAAAAAGGATGACTCAATGTCATCCTTTTTTATGCGTTAGTTTGTATGAAGGTGCAGGATGACTCAATGTCATCCTTTTTTATGCGTTAGTTTGTATGAAGATGCAGGATGACTCAATGTCATCCTTTTTTATGCGTTAGTTTGTATGAAGGTGCAGGATGACTCAATGTCATCCTTTTTTATGCGTTAGTTTGTATGAAGATGCAGGG
>JALSGX010000013.1 GCA_026982535.1 Ghiorsea sp.
ACTGAAAAAGGAACAAAAAGAGGTTTCGTTTTTATCCTTTTTCAACGGTAAGACTACGGCGCAGATGAACAAAGGGGGTAAGCCTGCTTACTTTGTGGTTGGTTGAATACTTTTTGAGGAAGCTCTACTATAGCATCAATGCTACAAACCCCAAACCATGCGCAAGCCGCTTGCACAGTCAATACACCTAAAACCTTGCAGCTAACACAACATAAAATATGAGATGATATTGATATATCAATCGTTTGTGACTTTTTGAATTTAATCCAGCATAATCCAAAAGCACAACAAAAAGGGTGCCAGACTTACACCTGGCACCCTTTTAAATAACAGGCTTATACAGCTTTTACAACTTTTCCAGAACGCAAGCAACCAGAGCATACACGAATCTTCTTCGTCTGACCGTTGATTTGTGCACGAACATGATGCAAGTTCGGCAAAAAACGACGACGAGTTGTATTATGAGCATGACTCACATGATTGCCGCTCATAGGACCTTTATCACAAATTTCACAACGCTTTGCCATGATAACCTCCAGTAAACCGAGCCGCACTTTAGTCTGCAAACGCCAGATTACAAGTACTAAAAAATTTGTGTTAGCCTAAAATAAAAGTTGCCACTTATGTTGTATTACATTTATATGATGCTTGGCTGGTGGTGGGCGTTTTCCATATATAGCTTGGAAATGGTTTATATATGTGCTGAGGCAATCCCGTATATTTTATAAAAAGCTTCTCTGCACTATCCCGTGCCTCTCTCGCTTTCTTGAGCTTGATTTCGGGGTAAGTGCCAATAGATAAGGTTTTTCGCTTTCCTGCATAACGGTAATCAAAACGCCAATACTTACCCGATTTATTCACCAACAAGTATAAACCGTGGCTATCAGATAACTTTTTCTGCCCTTTGCCTTCATCCAACTTGGCTGCTTTCACCTTTGCATCAGTCAACATAGTACATACCCGCCTAATCATATACAGCACAACGCTTTGCGCCGATTTTGACGGTATAAATGAGAAGCATTGCCCGACTTTTTGATTTATACCGTCTTTTATACCGTCTTTTTTCTCGGTTTCTGTCGGATAGTATAGGACGACTACAAACAATAAAGCAAGAAAAAAGCCTGCAAACACTAGGTTTACAGGCTCTTATCGGTCTTGCTTGGTCTTTCAAATGGTGGAGGCGGCGGGATTCGAACCCGCGTCCAGAAACCATCAGCCATAGGCTCTACATGTTTAGTCCGTTTATGATAGCACCTGCTGAAAACCTAACGGACAAGGACTTCAACAGGTCGTCTCGTTACTATTTAGCCTTGGCAAGCACGAGTCTCCACTTCCCAAATGGCGATTCCATCTGTTTGACCCCGGATTCTCAAGCGATGGACAACTCAAGAGCGGGGTAACTTACGCAGCGTAAGCTAGTTCGATGTCGTCGTTTGCGACTATTTATCGTGGACTGGATAACGGGCGTACCTACCCGACATGCACCTAAGGGTTCAGAATCTCTGTCGAAACCATGTCGCCCCCTTTAGGATATAGCGAATGCTACACTGCCACAAGCCATGCGCAATCAATTCCCATTTTTAAGGCTTTGGTAATGCGATTTCAACCGAAGTAAGTCAGCCCATGCACGGCGTTTATGTTGCTGTGCTCTCAACAAATACGATGGGTGGTCAATCACCAATACAGGAATACCTCGAAAATCAAACTGCCCAGCCCTTAAATCAGCAAGGGACGCTTCATTTTTAAGAAGAGTATGCGCAACCACCCTGCCCAGCATGCAAATCAATTTGGGCTGCAATATATCAAGCTGATGAATCAGCCATTGTTCACAAACAGCAAACTCTTCAGGCTTGGGTGTTCGTCCATGCAGTGGACGGCACTTTACCGCGTTCATCACATACACATCATCCTTCACCAAGCCGGCCGATGTTAACATTCGTTCAAACAACTTCCCCGCAGAGCCAGTCATGGGCTGACCTGCTATATCATCTTCACGGCTGGGAGCATCCCCAATAAATACCAAGCCAGCATGCTGATGACCATGACCAAACACCACTTTACTCCTCGACTTTGCCAAGTCACAGCTGGTACAAGCTTCTGCTTGTGCTTGCAATGCATTCAAATCTTCAACTTTGGACACATTGGGTACTACTTTAGGCTCTTGCACAACCACCGCTACTTCGGCAACGGCAACCACAGCTTCTTGCGCAGGTTTGGCATACACCTCTGCGTGCATGACTTCATCAACTGCCTTATGTTCTAAGCTTGTTCCCGTTGAAGAAGGTACAAACAAAGAAATCGGCGTAGTTACACCGATTTCCTTTAAATAAATCTGTTGAAAATCATCTTTCATCAGCAAAAGCAACCATTGAATGGCTAAAATACCTTAATCCTAGGCGCGAACTTGAAGCTGTAGCAGCGCTGCCGCAAAAGCGAGCAACAACGGAATATGGCATTTTATCCGTTCAACAAACCGTCAACATAGGTTTTTGAGCCTAAGTATACTGGCACACGCTGATGCAATGCCTCAGGCTGCACTTCAGACACCAACATATCCTTGCTCATAGCCTTGCCACCTGCTTGCTCCATGACAAAACCCATAGGAATAGCTTCATATAAAAGTCGGAGCTTGCCTGTCGTATTTTTACCATCAGCAGGGTATAAAAACACACCACCTTTAAGCAATGTGCGGTGAATATCTGCTACCATGGCACCCACATAACGCATGCCAAGCCCTGTATCTTTTTTCAGATTCTCAAGCTTCTCACCCATACCATCCAACCATTGCTCAGCATTGGATTCATTCACGGAATAATAACCACCTGTTTCAGGAATACGGATATTATCATGGCTTAATTCAAAACGCGCAGATGCAGGGTTGAAGGTGAAGCCGTGTGTGCCTTCACCCACAGAATAAACAAGCATAGTTGCAGGACCATACAACACATAACCTGCTGCAATCACCTCGCTACCTGCTTGTAATGTGTCGGATACATGTGGACGCTCTGAATTGGCGGTTTTGCGCTTAACCACTGAGAAAATCGTGCCCACTGGCCCATCAACATCAAGATTGGATGAGCCATCAAGCGGATCAACCAAAACCAAATAATCTGCATCAGCATATTCTTCAATCACCAACAATTCTTCTTGCTCTTCAGAGCCTACCGCGCAGACAAAGCCAGTAGAGCGCATTTCTTCCAAGAAAATATTATCAGACAACACATCCAGCTTTTGTTGCTCTTCACCCTGTACATTCTCAGCACCCGCAGCACCCAAAGCGCCATGAAAAACTGCACCACGCAATAATGCGGAAATTTCAATCGCAGCACGACCTACGCCCTGAATGATTGGCATCATATCGTGTCCATATTTTCCTTCGCTTGCGATTCGACTAAGTGTTGTTGGCATATTACAGTTCCCCTAAATAATAAGTTGTGCCGAAGTTTAGCCCAATTGTGAGAATATGACTATGAATAATGAACACCAACGCCTTTACGCACTGACTGAACACATCCTTACGCTCATGCAAACACAAGGCGGAGCAATCTCTTTTCACGACTGGATGCAAGCTGCCCTTTATCAGCCCAAGCTAGGCTATTATGAAAGTGAACGCATTTTTGGTAAAGATGGAGACTTTACCACCGCAACTGCCATGGGCGATTGGCTTGCATTGGGTTTCGCCGAGGTCATACACAAAAGCTGGCATGCTTTGGGGCAACCCAAGGATTGGATATTGATTGAACAAGGTGGCGGCTCGGGCGATTTGCTTGCATCCGTGCTCACAGCATTGCTAAGCTATGACATGCAACCCACACACATTTATGCTGTAGAAATCAGCACCCAACTTCAAGATAGACAACGCGAAACATTTAGCCACGCAGGCTTTGAAATCCAAAGCATGGCATCATTAAGTGATATTCCACCAACGCAACATGGCATCATGTTTAGCAATGAATTACCCGATGCCTTTCCTGTGCGATCTTTCACTTATCAATCAGGCAAAACCATAGAGCGCGGGGTAGATTGGGATGGCAATAAGTTTATTTGGGCTGACTTAGCACCCATAACGCTTGATATAGACAGTAGCATTCAAAACACTTGGGGTGAAGCGTACATCAGCGAGTTTAACCCCCATTTATCATCATGGCAGCAAGATATTTCAAATGTATTTGAGCAAGGTGTAGTGCTCACGGTTGATTATGGCTATACACAGAAAGAATACTACCGCCCTACCCGCATCGGCGGCACATTAATGGGGCATTATCAGCACCAAGTAGTGGACGATGTACTTAAGCTATCACCCGGTGTTTGTGACATCACCGCCCATGTGGATTTCACGGCATTGAAAAAAGCAGGTGCATCTGTGGGTTTGGATAGTATTGCGTATATCACCCAAGGCGCATGGTTGGCAGAGTCCAAAACCGTGCAAAACAACATTCAAAAACTTGCCCAACGACCAAGCGCGGAAAACATGGCACAAATCACCCACGCCAAACGCTTAATGCTACCCACAGGCATGGGCGAATCTTTTAAATTACTTATTCAAGGTAAAGGTTTGGATGAATCAAGCCGACAACACCTCGTCTCACCAAACTTTGACCGCTTACATACTTTATAGGCACCAACCATATCCAACATCAATCGGGCATATTCTCAGCAAACCCCTCATACATACGCATTAATATAGGATCCGCAGGTGGCACAGGAGGCACATCAGGCTCTGCCAAACCCAAAACTCCACCCGTAAGGTTGCCCATAAAGCCGCTCACCAGCCCTGCTGTGACCGACTCGTTAAAACTGTTGTCTTTACGAAAAGTGTCTTGAGATTGATTGGATACTTCATCCCCATCCTCAAGCCTAGCATACCATGCCCGAATCTGGGACTTCATGTCATACACCAACAATGAGGCAGCAATCTGACGCTCTGCAACCTGCGCAATGACCTTGCGATAACGATCAGTAGGCTCTCCCATATCATTTAGCACATCTTCTTCCCATGTTTCCCGAAACTGGCGGGACTGATTCCGTTCAATTTTTGCAATGATGATATAACGCGCCTGAGGAAAAGCTTTGTGAATACTTTGCAAAGCCTCCTGTGGTATCACACTCTGACTCTGATAAGCCAACCACAGTGCTTGCATAGGTTGCTCGCCTACTTTGCTCACCACAGTTTGTGTTGGTATCAAGGATAGACCTTTTTGCTTCTTTAGCAGCGCTTGGCGTATCAGTTCTCCTTGATGGATGACTTGTATGCTAGATATGGACTGCGTCATATCCACTGCCCCAGCAATCACAATCGGATGTGCGCGAAAGCTATCCTTGGTAAACGATGGATCTTGTTGCAAACCTGCAACTTGTGTTTTGCAACTTGCCAAAAGCAACATCAACAACCATAAAAGATGTGTGCGCATAACCACCTCCTATTAAGTTATATCTAAATCCTGCAATCCCCTAGCATCATAAGCAAAAAAAGGTAGACTCCTTCAAGAGTTAGTAGCTCAATCAAAAACAGAAGGAGTCACCTTTTCAGTGAGCAACGCTAAAGCAAACCCTACCCGCAAGTCCACCCCAAAAGTAAACATTGAAAGCACAGGTAAAAACCTAACGACCCATGCTGGTCTGGTTCCAGTGATCAGATTCCTTGGCAAGTTAGGATTCAGCAAGGCTTTCCAAGAGGTTGTTCAGCATCATAGAGCCAGCAATGCCCGCTATCAGTTGTCCGATGCCGTTGAGCTCAATGTTCTCAGCCTGATTGCTGGAGCTCGCAGTGTGGATGCGAGCATTCGAGTCTGGGGTGATAGCGTTTTGCGTAAACTTGGTGGTTGGCAGTCTGTGATGGATGCCACCACCATGGGGCGCATTTTCAAAACGGTAAGTGAACAGCATGTCTATCAGATGGAAACCTTCAACCACATGATGCGAGGTCGCGCTTGGAAGCGAGCCAGAGCATTCACATCCAGCTTGATGCGGGAGTCGATGTGGATTGATGTCGATTCCACAGTTAAAACGACTTATGGTAAAAAGCAGGAGGGCGCAGAAGTCGGTTATAACCCGCATAAGCGCGGTGCGCCTTCCTACAATCCGCAATTGGCATTTT
>JALSGX010000014.1 GCA_026982535.1 Ghiorsea sp.
GAACATGGCAATACCCTGGATATAACATGTATCTCCCGTATATACCTTGAAGCTATCGTATGGTCGGACACACAAGTTACCCACATAACAGCAACATAGAACACTTGCTTTATCACTTGCTTGCCGTTGAATGGGCACATGCAATGGCTAAAAGAGTGGGACTGGGCGTTATTTGCATCTGCCCTTGTGTCTTCAACCTTATTTCCTGGTGGATCAGAAGCATTACTTCTGTACCGTTTACAAGAAGAAAACGGCAGTTGGTGGCTTATTGCTATCGCAACACTGGGTAATGTACTGGGAAGTATCATCACATACCTGATGGGTAAATATGGATTTCAATTCAGCCATCGTTGGTTTCGCATTTCAGAAGGCAAGTTGGCTCGCGCTGAACATCACTTTCAACGCTTTGGCACACCTGCCTTACTCTTCGCATGGCTACCCATCATTGGCGATCCATTGTGCCTTGTGGCAGGCAGCCTTAGGTATTCGTTTGTTTGGTTTATCATATTGGTGACTACCGGCAAAGTTTTACGCTATACCTTGATAGCATTACCTTTACTCTAAGCTATGGCTTCTTAAAGCTTGTAAGCAGCAAAAGAACAACAGCAACAGAAATACAAGCATCCGCAATATTAAATGCCGGCCAATGGTAAGCCTTGCCACCCCAAACAATATACCAATCAATAAAATCGACCACATAGCCTAAGGTTAACCGGTCGTAAATATTACCTGCCGCACCCACCAAAATCAGCATCAAAAGCCATGACTCAACACTTCGCTTTTGTTGCTCTTTCCACCACCAAACCGCCACTGCCACAGCAATCAGTGATGTGACAATAAGCAGACCACGAGTACGCCAAGCATGATCCAAATCCGCAAACATGGAAAAAGCCACGCCATAATTATGCGCTCTAACCAAGTTAAAAAAACCATCAATAACAGTTGTACTGAAAAACGGATGTTGCTGCTCTATCCACCATTTACTGATCTGGTCTGCCGCAAGCAATAGTACAAATAATATGATTTGTAGTTTGGTTTGGGTGTGCACAGGCTTTCTCCTTCAATAAAAAAACCAAGTTGAACAGCAATCACCTTGTGATTCAACTCTTTCTTAGTATGCTTTTGCCAAAATCAAAACCAACAGGAGATAAATGTGGCTCTACTCATTACAGATGAATGTATTAACTGCGCAGTATGTGAACCCGAGTGCCCTAATGAAGCCATTTATGAAGGCGATGAAATCTTCGAAATCAACCCAGACCTATGCACTGAATGTGTTGGGCATTTTGATGAGCCTCAATGTGTGGAAATTTGTCCTGTAGACTGTATCCCCAAAGACCCTAACCATCAAGAAACCCTTGATGAGTTAAAAGCAAAGTATGAAAAACTCACGGGCAATGTAGCACCTTGAAGCCCAAACATGACGGCAAGCTTTTTATCATTTCAGGACCATCCGGTGCTGGAAAATCCAGCTTGTGTGCCAAACTACTCGAAGCTTGCCCCAACCTTCACTTATCCATTTCTTGTACCACCCGCCCCCCAAGGTCGGGTGAACAAGATGGGCGTGAATATCACTTCTTGAGTCTTGCCAGCTTTGAAGCACAAAAACAGGACGGTGCATTTCTTGAGTGGGCTTTGGTGCATGGCAATTATTATGGTACCCGCCAAAGTGATGTTGAATCCTTGTTGCAACAAAAAAAAGATATATTGCTTGAAATTGATTGGCAAGGGGCTGCACAAGTGGCGGCTAAAATACCCACTGCCACCCGTATTTTTATTCTGCCTCCCTCGGTTGAAGTATTAAGAGAGCGCTTAACCGCACGAGGACAAGATGATGCAAGCACTATTGAACAACGGGTTGCCGCTGCACAAGCCGAAATGAATCATGCCCATGAAGCACAATACCAAATCATCAACGATGATTTTGATCAAGCACTTCAATCACTCATTGCTTTAGTGAAATCTTAACTTAGATTAAACTCAAAACGACGCAAGCTGTTGATATACCAAGATAACATCTCGTTTCTGCTGTATTGGATGCAAGGTTTTCGGAGTATTGGATACAAAATGTGTGCATGTCGTTTGAGTTTGACTCAACAACATAAGGGCAAGTTTTTGTTTAAGGCGTTATTTGTTTATTTTTGGGCAGCCAAAAACGAACCGACAAAGCCCCAAAAGATTTTGTAGTATCTTTTGGGGGTGCGTCATCCTTGTCACTGAAAAAGGAACGAAAAGAGGTTTCGTTTTTATCCTTTTTCAACGGCAAGACTATGACGCAGATGAACAAAGGGGGTGCGTTATCCTACGATATGCCACAAAAGTAAATGAACAGCTTAATACTCAGCCTCTTTTTTAACCCGCATGCCTGCTGGACCAGGTCGAACCTCAAGAGCAACTTGTTTTTCATCTTTATTTCTTAAGTAAATATTGCTGATTGAGGTCGTACCATCAGGCAATAAAAGAACCATACCCAACACCGTTTTTCTACCCTGTTGATGGTTTGTGCTGGTGAGTTCACCATATTCCACATCACCTGCCTGTTCAACTCGACTAACTTCTATGCCGTCAGGCAAAGTGTATGCTACCAAAGGGGGCTGCTCCAAAGGTTGCCACTTTGGCTTTTGTTCAATGCTGTTTATACCATCTCGCGTGCGCGCTGGTATCATATAAGATTCAAAAAACCAGCCTTGTTTCGTCATCACAAAACGAATCGGCAACCCCGAGAGCTGTGCTTCCTCTAAGGCATAAGTTAGCACCCAGCGCAAGTGTCTGGCTTCATCATCAACATCACCCTGCGATATGCTGGAAATAGATGGTACTATCATGGCTGCCGTCACCGCAATCATCACCATCACCAATAATATCTCAAGCAGTGTAAACCCTACCTGAGCTTGTTGTTTGGGTATCATGTCAATACAGGCTATTCATCCCAGTTGCCAATATCAGCATCAAAACCTGAGCCACCCTGCTTACCATCTGCGCCATAAGATAAAATATCAAAGTCACCATGCACACCTGGTGATAAATAAATAAAGTCATTCCCCCACGCGTCTTTGGGCAAACTATCTAGATAACGCTTACCACCCTTAGCACCACTCACCAAAGCTTGCAGACCTTCAGATGAAGATGGATAGCTCCCATTTTGCAAGCGATACAGCTTAAGCGCCTGTGCAATGGTTTGCATTTGTGCTTTGGTAGAATCGACTTTAGCTTCATCCGCCCGATCAATAAAACGAGGGGCAACCATGGCTGCTAATACACCAATAATGACCAAGACCACCATGATTTCAAGTAGCGTAAACCCTCGCTCGTATTGCTTAGGTGTTTGCGCTACTGGCTTTACAACTGCTGTTTCAATGTTCATGCCTACTCTCCAACCAAAAATCATTCCGTTTTAATGGGTCATACAAGCGCTTTTCACCTTGCCAGTTTATCCATGGCCCTCGATGAACATCATCAATTTCATGAATCAATCTATCTATCATCAACCATGAACCCACCAACGCACCATGCTTTTGAATGGCTTCTCTGGCATACGCTGAACACACAGGGTATGCAGGGCAGCTTCTTCCATCCAAGTGGCCAATCACATGCTGATAATACGCAATACTGAAGCCTTGTGGTGTGGTGGGAGGCAAAGCAAATGATTTCCAAAAAAAGCCCAATGCCAAGCTGGATACGATCAGCCCCACATAAATACGAACCAGCTTAGACGCAAAAAAGGCAGAGCCAAACTCCACCTTTTTGAATGCCACCAACATTTGCATCTGCTAAAAGCTTACGAACCTAATCCAAATGCTCGCTGATAAAATCAATCAGCTTACCTTTGTTCACCGCCCCAACTTTTGTACCTTGCACATTACCATCTTTGAAGATAGTCAAGGTCGGGATACCTCGAACACCATATTTACCCGGTGTGTTGGGGTTATCATCAATATCAATCTTGGCGATAGTCACTTTATCGCCCATTTCTTCTGCGATTTCTTCCAGTAGTGGCGCAATTTGCTTACAAGGACCACACCAAGGTGCCCAAAAATCCACAAGCACAACACCTGATGCTTTCAACACATCATGATCAAAACTATCATCGGTTACATTTATGATTGCCATCTATCTTTTTCTCCTAAACCTCAATCCAAATGGAGGGTAACATATCCAGCCCAACACCCAGCGTCAAACAATAATCAGTAAGCAACAAAAAAGCACATGAAATACCATCTAAAAAAGTTCTAAAGTTCATACACCTGTAACCGATAGGTAACCCAACAGCAAGCAAGGACGCTTGACTGAACAACCGCAGGACGCGCAATACACACAGGCATGATGTCAATGTGTATCACAACATAAAAGTATTCTACGGAGAGAACTATGGCACTATCAGTACAAACCAACAATCCAGCAATGACCGCTCTAAAACACCTCAATTCAAATAGCCAGGCGATGGATAAATCGCTGGAGCGTTTGAGTTCAGGGTTTCGTGTAAATAATGCAGCAGATGATGCCTCAGGTTATGCAGTAGCATCAAAACTGGATGCGCAAACCCAACGCCTTAAAGCGGCTTCATTAAACGCTACACAAGCACAAGCCATGACAAAAATGGCAGACGCGGGTGTAAACGAAATTCAAAATATGGTGGTGCGCCTCGAAACGCTAGCCACCCAAGCTGCATCAGCCAACAACGCAGGTGAGTTGGGCAAATTGGACGCTGAACGCATCAAATTGGAGTCAGCCATTGATAAAATAGCAGGCTCAACCAAATACAATGGTGTAAGCCTGCTTGATGGCACATCTGGTGCAACAGCTACTTTGGGGGCTGCAGTCGCAGGTGTAAATGCTAATGCAAAAGTTGAAGGTGCTGCTGCTGGAGCAGTAAGCATCACAACAGCTGCAGGTACTATATCTGGTATCCAGATTACTTTAACCAATGCCGCTGGAACAAGCCAAGTTGTTGACAATATCGCAGTTCCTGCTGCTGGTTCCACGAAAGACATCACCTTTGGTGATATTGGTTTAACAATCACTGTTGATGCAAACTTGGCTGCTGGTGGAACAGGTACTTTCACAGTATCCGCTGGAGTAGCGAGCAGCTTCCAAGTGGGTGCGGACAATGATGTCAACAACCGTGTCACCCTTGATTTAAGTAAAAGCTATACAACTGCTGGTCTTGGACTCACTGGTGATCTAACCACACAAGCCAACGCACAAGCTTACATCGATACCGCTAAAGCTGCTTTGAACACCTTGATCAATCAGCGGGCAGATTTGGGTGCGACTCAAAATCAAATCTCCTTTATTCAATCCAACTTGGCAACATCCATTGAGCAAACCACGGCTTCTGTATCCGCTATCCGTGATGCTGATATGGCAGCTGAAATGGCAGCGTTTACCAAAAACCAAATCTTGACTCAAGCAAGCACATCCATGTTGGCGCAAGCCAACCAAGCTGCGCAAAATGTCATGACGCTATTTAGGTAATCAAGCCTATCGCTAAACCCTCCTCATCTCTTTACCCAAGTTTTGAGGAGGGTTTAGCGCATACTTGACCAGAAGGAGGTACGATATGGAGGTGATGACATCAACCATTCAACATGTAGCTATGACGCCATCTGTTAGTGTAGGCACAACGCCAGCTTCAACGCAACAGCAAACAGAACCAAAGCAGCAAGCTACTACCACTAAAGTTTCAGAAAAAGAAGTGCAACAAGCCATTGCAGAAATCATAAGCAATATAGCTGGCGTGAATGAGTCGATCGGCTTTGGTTATGAGGAGAAGCTTGGGCAGCTATATGTCTTGGTCACCGATAAACAAAGCAGTGAAGTCATTCGTGAAGTGCCTTCTAAAGACTTCATTAAACATAAACTGGCCATGCAAGAAATGATTGGCTTGCTCTTGGATAGAAAAGCCTAATGGCCAGCATTACAGGTTTGTCAGGTATTGTTGCAGGCTTTGATACGAGTGCTGCTGTTGAAG
>JALSGX010000015.1 GCA_026982535.1 Ghiorsea sp.
TGGGGAACCCCCATTACCTTGGCACTGGTCAAGCATAAAATGGCTGAGACCAACTATAAGCCCAAACTTTTTGATTTACCTGAAGATGGCACACTCACCCAAATTGGCTCATTTCAAGTAGAAGCGATTCCGGTGACGCATTCGATTATGGATGCAGTGTCCATTGCTATTCATACACCGCTAGGTGCGATTATTCATACGGGTGATTTTAAGTTTGACCCTTCACCCATTGATGGGCGAACCACAGCGCTTCATCGCTTTGCCAAGCTGGGTGATGATGGTGTGTTGCTGCTTTGTTCCGATTCGACAAATGCACCGCGAAGTGGCACCAGCCTTAGTGAGTCCAGCGTGGGTGCACCACTGAAACAAGCGATTTCACAATGTTCAGGCAAGGTGATTGTATCGACATTTTCATCCAATATGTTTCGTATTCAGCAAATTGTGGATGCTGCGTTATCGTGTGGTCGTAAAGTAGCATTTGCAGGGCGAAGCTTGGAAAAAAATGTGGAAATTACCAAGCTGATGGGTCGTTTGCATTTACCTGATAGTAAAATGGTGAATATAAAGCAAGCAGAAGACATCCCCGATCATGAGCTTTTGGTCGTTGCGACAGGGTCCCAAGGTGAGTGGCGTGCGGCATTATCTCGTATTGCCCAGGATCACTTTCCCAAATTACACTTGGGTGTGGGTGATTTGGTAATTTTTTCATCCTCTGCTATTCCTGGTAATGAACGGTTGATTGCAGGGTTGTTTAATCATATTTATAGGCGTGGTGCGCGCGTCCTTCATGCAGGGCAAGCGCATTTGCATGTGTCTGGTCATGCTCAGGCCCATGAGCTAAAAATGATGATCCAACTGACCCGCCCTAAGTATGTGTATCCCGTGCATGGTGAGTATCGCAACTTGGTTGAGCATCAACATTTGGCAGTGAGTACTCATGTGCCATTTGAAAATACCATCATTGCAGAGAATGGGTATAGTGTTGAAATCAGTGAAGAGGGCATGAAGCATGGCCCTGCTTTTCATGCTGGTGCGGTGTTTGTTGATGACTCAGGGCGAGATGAGTTGGATTATGCTGTATTGAAGGACAGACGATCGTTGGCGGATGACGGTATTATCACAGTGGTTGTCTTGATTGATCAGCATAGTGGTAAAGTGATTGGTGAGCCTGAGCTGTTGACACGCGGCGTGTTGAATCATGAGGCATCGGAGGAAACCTTTGAAGAAGCAGCACGCAGTTTACATCATTTTCTGGATGCACTGAATCAGGAAGTATTGGCAGATATGGACACAGCCAAAGAAGAGGTTCGTTTGTTTGTGCGCCGGTGGTGCAAGAAGAAGTTGCGCCGTCGCCCCATGGTTCTCACAACCATTTTGGAGGTTTAGGGTTTGAGTATGGAAGTGTTAAACCCTAAAAATATCTGGCGTGAATCACTGGCATTTTTATTGCTGGCGCTTGTGTTGATGTTGGGCTTGTCATTGTTTAGCTACTCTGCCGATGATCCTTCCTTTAATCATATAACAGACAAAATACCCGAAAACATGACAGGCATCGTTGGGGCTTATATATCCGATGCTTTGATGCAGTTGCTCGGTCATGCTTCATGGCTTCTGGTGGTTTTGGCGGCATGGGTTGCTTATCGTATTGCCTTGGGGAAACATCCTTATCTTGGTGGTTGGACATCCTTGTTTTGGCTGCCATTTTTATTGGCAATTGCCTCTTTTTTTTCATCCTACTGGGGAGACACATATCTTCCCGCAGGTGCAGGCGGGGCTTTGGGCAACCTTTTTGCGCAAAGTTTAACCAATACCCTGCATGAAGTTGGGCGGGATTTGGTGTTGTCAACTATGTTGCTCAGTAGTTTTGTTGTTGCATCTCATGTATCGTTGTTGATGGTGGTCAAGCAGTTTTTTTCGGGTATGGCGTACTTGTTGTCGAAAGTTGTTGCATGGATGCAATTGCTTCAAGCCAAGGTGGCCAACAGGGTTAAAGAAAAGCAGGTTCGTATTCAAGCAAGAGAAGCAAGGGTTGAGGAAAAGAAAAAACGCCCCGTGCATATTCAGAAGTCTGAGCCTAAAGTGATTCAGCCCGAACAAGTGGAAATTGCGGAGCGTGTAAAAATTGAAGAGCATCAACCCTCGTTGGACTTGGGCAATCCTGATGGAGAATTTGAGCTTCCATCCTTGAAAATATTCAAGGCACATCAAGGCGAGGTTAAAGCATACGGTGAAGAAGTGTTGCAAGCCATGTCACGCATGCTTGAGAAGAAACTGCTGGACTACCGTATTGAAGGAAAGGTGGTCGCAGTCAAGCCGGGGCCAGTTGTGATTCAGTTTGAGTTTGAACTGGCAGCAGGAACCAAAGTATCCAAGGTGATTGCACTTCAAGATGATTTGGCGCGTTCTATGGCGGCCAGCAGTATTCGTGTGGCGGGGAATATTCCAGGCAAGAACGCGATAGGTATTGAGCTGCCTAATGAGGAGCGAGAAATGGTGTATATGCGCCAAGTGCTTGCCAGCAAGGACTTTGTAGACAAGAAACATATCTTGCCTATGGCATTGGGTGTGGATATTGCAGGGCAGCCTGTAGTTGCAGATTTGGCAAGGATGCCACATTTGTTGGTTGCAGGGACAACAGGTTCAGGTAAATCTGTTTCGGTAAACACCATGATTTGTTCATTGCTGATGAAGTATTCCCCCAAAGATTTGCGTCTCATCATGGTTGACCCCAAAATGCTTGAGTTATCCATGTATGATGATATTCCACATTTGCTTGTGCCTGTGGTGACCAACCCCAATAAAGCAGCCAAGGCTTTGGCGTGGGCGGTGTATGAAATGGAGCGCCGTTATCGCCTAATGTCGGAAACACGGGTGCGGAATATTGCAGGTTTTAATAAAGTTGCGGCTAAAAATAAACAAGAAGGCATCGAAGGTGAGACCGCAGAGCACTTGCCATTTATTGTTATTCTGATTGATGAGTTGGCTGATTTGATGATGGTAGCGGGCAAGGAAGTGGAGCAATCCATTTGTCGGCTTGCACAAAAAGCACGAGCAGCGGGATTACATTTGATTTTAGCCACACAGCGCCCATCGGTTGATGTCATTACAGGATTGATTAAAGCCAATTTGCCAAGTCGTTTGGCGTTTCAGGTATCTTCCAAGATTGATTCGCGTACGATTCTGGATCAAGTGGGGGCTGAACAGTTGCTAGGACATGGAGACGCTTTATTTTCAAATTTAGGCAGGGATATTATTCGTGTTCATGGCGCGTTTATTGATGACCAAGAAGTGATGGATATGGTTGAACACTTGAAGAAGCAGGGTGAGCCAGATTATCGCATGGAAGTGTTCGCAGTGTCTGCTGATGGTGAAGCGGGTGGCGTGGATGATTTGGCGGATGAAAAAGATGAGAAATACAATGAAGCGGCGGATTTGGTTGCGGAAAAAGGCAAGTGCTCGGTATCGATGGTGCAACGCTACTTGCGTATTGGCTACAACCGTGCCAGCCGCATTGTGGAACAAATGGAGCGGGATGGTTTGGTTTCTCCGCCAGGCGCTGGAGGTGTTCGCCAGGTTTTGTCGCGTTCGGCAGAGGATGCGGGTCACATTGATTAAAATAACTACATTATTACTGTTATGCAGCTTGTTGCTTGCTTCACCAGCTTTAGCAGCAGGTGTTTCTGCTAGCTCAAGCTTAGGCAAAGCATTATCCCACATGGCAACCCTTGATGGGTTTTCAGCAAGATTCAAACAAGTGCTAAGTTATGCGGAAGGTGGCAAGCGTACATACACAGGTGAGCTTGCAGTGCTTAGACCAGGCAAGTTTCGCTGGCATTATGTTAAGCCCTATGAGCAGCTTTATGTGAGCAATGGTGATGGCGTCTGGCTTTATGAGCCAGACCTCATGCAAGCGCAAAAGTTGCAAGACTTAGGAGAAGTTGATCCTGTAGTCATGCGGCTTCTTGATGGACGCATTGGGTTAAAGGATGTGCAAGTTTTGCAAAAGCAAGTTGAAGCATCGGTGGATGCTTTTTATGTTCAGCTTGGTCAAGGTGAGCATGCTGTTCAGGTTTGGCTGGGTGTGCGGGAGAATCAACTCTTGTGGATTGAAAGCCGTGATGTATTAGATAATACCAATCGTTTGTATTTGCTGGAAGTGAATACCATCAAACCAGAGCCTGAAATATTTGAATTTATTGCACCAGATGGTGTAGATGTGATTGGAGCGTGACTGTGAGCTTGTTATCCATAGGGAAGCACAAAAAAGCATGGTACTGGCTAGGTATAAGTATGGGGCTGTGTTCCGCGCAGGCATCAGCGGCAAGCTTTGAAAATGAGAATTTGGCTTCAGATGCTGCGGGCGTTGTTAATGCTGTGACAGCAGGCATAGGTAGTCTTTCGGATGCGTTGTATAACCCCGCTGCTTTGGCATGGCAGGAAGGTGTGCAGGTGATGTTCACCAGCCAAGGCAGAAGTCGCTATGTAGGTGTGGATACTGGGTCAGGCAGCTATGGCGGCAACAGTAGCCTTGGCACAAGAGAATCGTTTGCATTTTCATGGCTTCCTGATGGTGGTCAGTGGGGCATCGCAGCAAGTGTTGCCAATCCTTATGATACACGGTCGAACTGGCAGGCAGCGTTTCCCAACTTGGGCTTTATGAATCTTGAAATGACACGCTATACCTTGGATGGTTTTTGGCGTGTGCATAACACGCTGGGTGTGAGCCTTGGTTTGGATATATATGATACCAGCCTGCGTCTGGATGCAGGTGGAAAATCTTTTGCAGGCTCAGATTGGAGTGATATGGGAGCGCACGCTGGTCTGCGTTGGGAGTTTCGACCTTTTTGGACTTTAGGCATTCTTTATCGCCAAGGAATAACAGCAGCGGCATCCAACCAATTGGGTGATACCTCAAAGATTGTGCTTCCTGATGATGTTCGCCTTGGTGTCGCATATGCGCTTGCGGATGATGAAATGCTTGTTGAACTGGATATCAAGCGAACAGGATGGTCTTCTTTCAAGGGCTTTGAAGTGTCGAATCAAGGGGTTGTATCGCAAAATCATGTTGCCAAGCTTAGAGATACTACGGATATCATGCTGGGTTTAACATGGTTTTGGCGGCATAACACCCAGCTCAGATTTGGTTATGCTTATGAGCAAGGTGCGAATCAAGCCGATGCGTATCAACCTTTGGTTTCTGATTTGTCGGGGCACAAGATTGCTATTGGTTTTGGGGGTATGATGTCTACCATGCACTTAGATATGACCTATACTGGCTACATCAAGCAGAAGCTCTCGGCAACTGGCGCGTATGCAGGCACATACAGCGATACAGGTAATCAGTTTATGTTTTCCTTGAGCAAAAAGTTCTAAATTGACGGAAGCATAAACATGGACGCACTGAATTTGCCTATGTCTGATGTGCAAATTCCGTTGGCGCATCGCCTTCGCCCAACCACACTTGAAGAGGTACAAGGGCAGTTGGCGTGTACCGATCCTTCAGGCTGGTTTGCCCAAAGCATCAAAGAAGGGCGTGCAGTTTCATGTATATTTTGGGGGCCACCTGGTGTAGGTAAAACCACATTGGCTCGCATTATGGCGAAACATGCCGATATGCCATTTGCTCAACTTTCAGCAGTGTCGGCGGGCAAAAAAGAAGTGCAAGATATAGTGGCACAAGCCAAGCAAACAGGGCGTACTTACCTTTTGTTTTTGGATGAAATCCATAGGTTTAACAAGGCGCAACAAGATGTGCTGCTTCCTTACTTGGAGGATGGCACATTGATTTTGGTGGGTGCAACCACGGAAAACCCATCATTTACCTTAAACAATGCGCTTTTGTCCCGCTGTCGTGTGATTGTGCTGCAAGCTTTATCAGCAGATGCCGTGCTGGTTATTTTAAGGCGTGGGGTTGCAACATTGCAGCAGCAATCGGGTGGTTTCAGGCTTGAAGAAGATGCTTTACTTTGGCTTGCAACAGCGGCAGACGGCGATGCTCGATATGCGCTGAATGCTTTGGAAGCTATGTTTGATGCGGACAATAGTAAGACTTGGGTTTTAAAAGATGTGCAGCAGCAATGGCAGCGCAAGCAAGCCAAGTATGACCGCGATGGTGATAGCCATTATGATTTCATTTCTGCTTTGCATAAATCCATTCGTAGCTCGGATGCGGACGCGGCGGTGTATTGGCTGGCGCGTATGCTTGAGGGTGGGGAAGAGCCGCTTTATTTGGCACGGCGATTGATTCGTATGGCAACCGAAGACATTGGTTTGGCTGACCCCAAAGCTTTGACCTTAGCACTGGATGCGCAACGCATGTTTGAGATTTTGGGTTCACCTGAAGGGGAGCAAGGCTTATTTGAAGTCGCTATTTATTTAGCCCTCGCGCCCAAGAGCAACGCGGCATATATGGCTGAAAAAGCAGCACGCAGACTTGCTAAAGCAACGCAACATTTGGATGTGCCAACGCATCTTAAAAATGCACCAACCACATTGATGAAGCAAATTGGGCATGGTGATGGTTATCAATATGCGCATCATGAAGCTGATGCTGTGGTCACCCAAAAACATTTCCCTGATGCTATGGATGAAGTTGTATTGTTTGACCCTGTGGGCAGAGGCTTTGAAAAAACATTGGCAGAACGAAAAGCATGGCTTCAAGCTCGGCGCGATGAAAAGCGGGGAACCAGCAGATGATAAAACAAGTGGCAGCGATTGCAGTGGGCGCATCGGCAGGGGCGGTGTGCCGTTGGTGGGTGGTGCTGTTGATGCAGCGTTGGTTGGGGGCGGGCTATCCGTGGGCAACCTTGCTGGTGAATGCGGTGGGTAGCTTTGCCCTTGGTTTTTTGGTGATTTGGTTTTTGGATAAAACACTCTGGAGTGATGCCGTTCGTTTGATGATTACGGTTGGTTTTCTTGGCTCATTCACTACCTTCTCGACTTTCTCAGTGGAAACCATTCGTTTGCTGGAGCAAGGATCAGTCGCCACAAGCTTTATCCATATCATCGGCACTGTGGTGCTTTGTGTGGGCATGGCTTGGTTGGGGATGTTGCTCGCGAAGGTGTAGCCTTATGTTTCATTAGCTCTTGACTTTTATCCCCCCCCAGCAACTAAGCTGCCAAGTTTAACACCATTTCGTGAAAAAAGGGGAGGTCGTGTGCGTCGATATTGTTTGCGTTGTGTTTATATACTTTGTTTTACAGTTGTTTCAGTCGTTTTGCCCAGTGATGCCCAGGCAACGACAGGTTATATTTCCGTGGCTTCACCAGCACAACCCTTTGTAGCTGCGAAGTCTTTTCTTGTGTCTGGTCAGTTTAGTATGACCTCGGATACAGCTACTTCAGGAAATTCTATTGGAGTGCCAAGTTATTGTATGGATAAAGGCATCAGCAATATGCCAGGTGTAGGGTTCCCCATTTATGTTTCTAGTGCTTGGAACAATGTTCATGCCTATGTCCAATATCAAATTGATAATCAGCCAGTAAAGACGCTTGCTGGTATATACTCAGATAGTGTGGGTAATACCATGATAGGGGAAGTGCGTAGCTTTGCATTTTCTGTTGATATTTCAAACATGGCAGAGGGAACAACACACAGTATTTCCATTTATATGGTGGACTGGTATGGCATCCGGTGCAACCGATCTGGCAAAAGCTGGTTTGCAGGCTTCAAAGGGAACACTTTTGTACGGGAGACCATAACATTTAAGATAGCAGACTCCAAACCTAGCATTAGCATCGCATTGGATAAGCAAAGCTATGTGCCTTGCGAAGGGCAGCAAGCCACCATCAATGTCACATCCAACGACCCCACACCCAATGGCGGCACGGTGACTTTAACCTTGCCAGATGGAACAACAGCTTCGGCATCATTTGCAGGTAAAGGTGCCGCTTTAACACTGGCAGACTTCGGCTTGCCAACTGCCTATCTTGGTGCATTCCAAGCCGGTGATATCAGCAGATGGGATGCCAGCGTTACCACCGCTGCAGGCAAAACAGCAAGTGCTACCGCATCCGCCAATATCATGGCGGGCGGGCTGACCATTCAAATGACCCCCGACACAGCAATGATTGAGCCTCAATTGCGAGATAGAGACATTTTAGGCAATAAAAAAATTCAACAATTAAATGCGAGAACCCAAGATATTCAAATTAAAGTGTTGGATTCTTCTGGTGCAGCCGTTTTGGGCGCACAAGTCAATGCAAGCTTTGAACTCTTCCCTGGCGCAGAAACATTTGGCGGGCATGATCATGGTGTTACAGGGCGACCCATCAGCACACTAGGCTCATTAACACCAATAAAAGAAATAAACGGCACATATAACACCACTTATTCATCATCCATCTACGCATCCAAAGCGCAAATTCGGGTGACAGCCACTGATCCCGCCACGCAATGCACTGCTAAACTTGTATCCAAGCCGTTTATTGCTCAAGTCAGTGGGTTGGTTCAGTGGAACACTGCTTTAGGAATTAATAGACTTGTGGGTGGAACATGTAATCACTATGGACCTGCTGATAGTGGAACAACATGCACATCGCCTAATAACAATCACTATTTAACACAAGCCAGCATAAATAAACTCATTAAATTACAACAAGCTTATATGAAGAAGTATCCTAATCGAGGTGGCTTACGCATTAATGATGCCAGCCTACCCAAGGGGGGGGCTTTTGAAGCAACAACAAGAGGCTTGTGGGTAAATGAGGCTCAGCTTACACAAAAAGGGTTTGGTCACATCACACACCGAAGAGGCTTGGATGTTGATATAGGCAATAGAGATACATACGACATCCCTGGCAAACCACCATATACCGTGACTAAAAAAGCGTTAGATGCACTTAATACAGACTCTCCAGCAAGGCTTTTTAAGTACATTAAAGATGAAAGCACAACAGCTGCGCATTTACATGTTTACTTTGAATAGGAGATTGATATGAATAATTTATTCAAAACTTTTTTATTGTTGGCAGCATTATTACTGGCTTCAACTGCTCATGCTCGCGTACTTGCAGGGCTAATGGATAGAAATGGTAACCCTGTGCATAGCGGTGATGAATTTACACTACATGTATCAGCAACAGTCACAACCGACCCTTACGGCTATCGATATTCCTATGATTTGACCAATGATGTATTAAGTAACCAGCCGATTTGGAAACTTTTCATTATTACCAATGACTCCTATTCTGTAATAAAAGGCTCATCAAACTCACCATGGGGAAAAGGAGCTGAGCCGAATCCATTGGCTCAAGCAGAATTATGGGCAAAAGCTATAAGGTGGCATTCTGATCCTGATCTAATCAACCCACCGCCATTGGCACCAGGGCAAACATTGGCTGGGTACGCCTTTTTATCTCCTTATCCACCAGGAATTATCAAAATGTACGCAGAGGGTGATACCAATTACCCTTGGTATGATAGTGCCCCGAGCAACCCCGATGCCTATGATTTAATTTCACCTTATGGCCCAGGTAAAGTGATGTCGATCATTGGTCCTGTTAAACCAGTGACACCGAATGTCACCGACAATTATTCAGTGGTTGGTTGCGCAGGTGGGATATGCGATGTGCAGCTTGATATTACAGGCCCTCAAGACCCGTATGGTACGGCATACACCTACACTTGGAGCGGTGCATTTGGCACAGCTACAGGTTCAAAACCCCTTGTGCAGCTTGCGGCAGGCACATATCAAGTCTCTGTTGCCGTGAGCGACCCTTATGCCACCTTGGTCACAGCGACCATGCCCATCACCGTAGTTGACCCCAACCCGCCTGCTGGCGGTGGCAATGCTGGGGGTGGTAACGCTGCTGGCGGCAACACTGGTGGCAACAACTACTCTCCATACAATGATGATAACAACGCTTATAACGATAGGTCAGATGATGAAGATGAAAGCGATGACCATGAAGAAAGTGAGGATAGCGAGTCAAATTAGGTAAAGTGTTTGACATAAGCATCAAAATCTTCACTTTTGTTTGATGTTTGATACTACACCTAATGGCAACACAGCTTCGGCATCATTTGCAGGTAAAGGTGCCGCTTTAACACTGGCAGACTTCGGCTTGCCAACTGCCTATCTTGGTGCATTCCAAGCAGGTGATATAAGCACTTGGAATGCCAGCGTTACCACCGCCGCAGGCAAAACAGCAAGTGCCACCGCATCCGCCAATATCATGGCAGGTGGGCTAAATGTGACCATCACCCCTGCGAAGAAAACAGTGTATCCATTTCTGAACAACAGCAGAAAATCTTATTTTATAGGGAAATATAGCACGCCTGTAGATATTAAGGTGACATGTGGTGGTATTCCAGCGGTTAGCGCACAGGTTTCAACGCAAGTGCGTATGGCGGCAGGAACGGAAACATTTGGCGGTCATGACCATGGAACGGTTGACGGTTCAAACAAACCGACAGGCTGGATGCTGAATACATCAGGGCAAACGGACGCAACTGGTTTGTTTACAACCCAATACCATGCATCAGAGTTCTCGGGGCAAGATGAAATTATTGCTACAGCGTCATATAAGGGTGCTACGGCAACCTCACCACCTGTAGTCATCACTTCAAAAATTCCAGGGCTCATTCCTATTACGCTTCCAGCAGGTAGCCCGCATCAATTTGTGGGAGGGCGATGTGAACATTATGGTGCACCTACGCCATGGGACACCAACAAAACAGCCGCATGTAGAGGCATGACTGGCACAAGCAACCAATATATTTCTCCAGCAATTAAAGGTACATTTGATAAGCTTTTGAACGAGTATTCGAGGCTATACCCAGGAGTTGGTTTGTATATTAATGATGCAAGCTTGAAGTTTGGTGGCATGTTTGATGTGAATGGTGGGTGGTGCACAAAATGTAGTGAGGGTCATGATGTCCATAGACTTGGCTTTGATGTGGATTTTGCGTTGAAGGATACATTTGTCGGTTCAGGTGTTCCGCCAGTTAGTCACCCGAATGCTGTGAATCGCTTAAGAGACCTAATTAATGATAATGAAGAATTAAAGGGAAGTGTAAGCTTCCAACTCCACAAAACGCCAGCTAACCCGAACCATATTCACATTTGGTTCAAGAGATAGGAGATAAAAATGCAAAGATTACTATTGACTGTAAGCCTGTTGTTCTCAACTCATGCCAGTGCGGTTATTTTACCAGGGTTAGTGGATATATTCGGTAATCCTGTGCATTCAGAAGATGAAGTGGACACACAAATAGGAACAGTTGTCCAAAAAGTACCGCAGGGTTATCGCTATACTTATACAGTAACTTCGATGCAAAGCAGTAAACAAAACTTGGTGCAATTTGCAGTGTTTTTGCCCGATCCTTACAGTGCGATAGTCCCAGGCTTTGAAGGCTCGCCATGGCAAAATAGTAAGGGCTCATTTCCAAATAATCCAACTAACCCTCCACCTCTAGGCTATGTGTATTCGCCATCATCATTTCGAATATCTTGGACTGCTTTTTACCCTCAATTTGAAATTCAACCTGGGGGGGCAGCAACAGGATTTACCTTTGTTTCCCCCCATCCGCCAGGTAATGCAGAAGGGTATGTGCGAGGTAGGAGCAATCCGCCCGTGACAGCGGAGGATGGTTCTGGAGCTCCTGAGTATTACCACCGAAGCAAATATGGTCCTGGCAAAATCATCCCAGTGATTGGCCCTGTTAAACCCATCACACCCAATGTCACCGACAATTATTCAGTGGTTGGTTGCGCAGGTGGGATATGCGATGTGCAACTGGATATTATAGGCCCGCAAGATCCTTATGGTAATGTTTATACCTACACTTGGAGCGGTGCGTTTGGCACGGCTACAGGTGCAAAACCCATCGTGCAGCTTGCGGCAGGCACATATCAAGTCTCTGTTGCCGTGAGCGACCCTTACGCCACCTTGGTCACAGCGACCATGCCCATCACCGTAGTTGACCCCAACCCACCTGTTGTTGTGAATCCACCTGCTGGCGGAGGTAATGCTGGGGGCAACAACTACTCTCCATACAATCATGATGATAGTTCAGGTGATAACAGTTCCGATGGTGCTTCATCCGATAACCAAAGCGGTGATGACAACGATAAAACTAGTACAAACCATGATTCAGAAGCAGAAGGTTGACTGTTCTTAAGTTGTTGTAGGTTTACAGTTGAGGATTTCCTTGGCGTTGCACAGCCAACGCATGAAGCATGATATTTTGCGTGGATAGCGGTACATCTTCTAAGACCAAAATAAAACCACGAGAACCCAAAGGAAATACGGCTGTTTTATCCACGGGTGGCGAAACAAAGGGTGATGCCTTGAGCATATCCATGTTTGCAGGTTCGGTGATGGGTTGAACAACCTTGTTGTTTTGACCTGTTTGGGTGATGAATGTAACTTGAATTTCTGGGGGGGGAAGCGGAATGCTTAATCGGTTGGACACTTCGCCTTCAACAATCAAGGCAAGACTACCATCATCACGCTTTAGCCATTGGCTGTGTACGGAACTGGCTTGGATTTCCCAGTCGCTATCAAGCACTGGCGATTCAGGTTGCAGTTGCAGTTGATAGCCGCGAAACACACCATGATGCGACCACACCTGCCAATTGAAGGCAACACCAGATGCTATGACCAGCAGTAAAACCAGGCTCATCCAGAGCCAAACATGTGGCTTTCGTTTATTCAAGCCTGATTGGGCAAGATCTTTAAGACCAAAGGTGGGCGCTTGTTCTTCTTGGGTTTGGAAGGGTTGGGTGGTTGCATCACCTGCAATGATTTTTTGACCATAGCTATCAAATTCAGTATTGCACTTATGGCAAACCAATACTGCGTTTTTAATAGCAGCATCGACTTGATAAGAAGCGAAACATTCAGGGCAAACCACGCGCATACGCCCAAGTCTGACAAAGATAAAGCAGCTTGCCTACTGACAGCGTGTTGGGCTGCGGTTACTCTTAGCCCATGCGCCAAGATAAACCTATCATTTGTATGCGTCATTTGATGATGCGATACCAAACTGGCAAGGTTGCTTTGTCGGGGATTCATCTGGAAATATGGCAAGGTAGCTTTGTTTATTTAACAGGTGAAAGCGGGGCTGGAAAGTCAACGCTGTTGAAGATGTTATATGGAGGATTGCGCCCAACTTCGGGGCAGCTTGAGGTGCAAAATATCAATGTCCGGGACGCCAGTGAACGACAAATTCGTGAGCTAAGGCAGCGTACAGGTATTATTTTTCAAGACAATCGGTTGCTAAACCCTCGAACAGTATTTGAGAATGTTGCCATGCCTTTGCGTGTGCAAGGCTGGAATGCGCAAAGGCTTTTACCGCGTGTACGCAAGGTTTTATCTTTTGTTGGCTTGGAAGATCGCCTGTGGTCTTATCCTGAAACATTATCAGGGGGCGAGCAGCAGCGAGTTGCGATTGCGCGCGCCATGTTGGCTAATCCGCCACTGATTCTTGCCGATGAACCTACAGGGAATCTTGATGATGATACAGCAAGGCATGTATTGGATTTATTGATGGCACTCAACAAGCTGGGCACAACAGTGATCATGGCAACGCATGATTTACATTTGCTCACATCACATCCAGGGCTTGTGGTACAACTGCATCAGGGTGCGTTGGTCGCGGGAGCAACAGCATGAGAAAAACAAGCCGAACCACAACCAAACAACTGGATGAACACAAATCATCTATGCGCTTGCCGGGAGGATGGCAGCTTCCACCCTTTGGTGCGCATCAAATATTGGCGTTGGCTATTGTTGCTGTAGCGCTGTGGTCGGTATCAATTGTTTGGTTGGTACTCCAAGCTGGCGAACAGTGGGTGGGTTCATGGCAGGATGATATAAAGGTTCATGTGTATGTAGATAAGCCATATGAGGCCAATGTGCCGCTATTGGAAAGCAGTTTGCGAGATATTGATGGTGTTGCGGATGTTCGGCGGGTGTCTTTGGAAGAAGCGCGCGACTGGATGGAGGCGTGGCTGGGAGGCGAAGATTTGAATGCCGAAAGCTTTGTGAAGCATTTGCCGGTTAGCCTTGAAATAACATTAGAGGTTCCTCGAGTGGCATCAGTGCTTGATGATATTCGTGACGCTGCGCTTGCCAGACATGGTGAAGTGAATGCCGATGAATTCAACCTTGTGCAAGCGGATGATTTGTTGAATACCATCCAAGGCTTGGCATGGTTTGCCACCATGGTCCTTGCCTTGGCGATGGCGCTTATTATTTCGAATACATTGCGTATGACTTTGCTGGCACGAGCTGATGAAGTGCATTTGATGCGCTTGATGGGTGCAAAAGAGTGGTTTGTTCGCCTTCCTTTTGTTTTGGAAGGTTTATGGTTGGGCGCAGGTGCAGGTTTTGCTGCATGGATTTTGATTTGGCCGCTGATTTGGTTGACCTCAGACTGGCAAAGCAGCTTAAGCGTTGACTTGAGTGGTTGGTCATTATTTTTACCGTTGTTGTTTGGGGGGGCTGTGGTCGGAGGACTGGGTGCTTTGCTGGCAACAACACGCATTGTATCCCCTGAAGCTGAAAGCTAATTTTCATCATGTTGAGCTTTCCCAAGCAAGCCTTTCCTGACTTACCCTACAGGTTTCTCGTTTCAGGCTTAATCATTTATATTGGCTTGGAGCTTTTGGCTTCATTGTATTCCACTTATTTTGCAAGCAACTTGTTGTCCGAGCAAACCGTGGTTTTATGGCTTAGATTGATGCAGTTGGCAGGCTTTGTTTTTCTTGTTTATCGCTATCAAGTGGTCAACAGCTTAGGTCTGACCAAGCCTAATCGAGAGTCTTGGTATATTTTTCTTGTGATTTCACTGGTATGTTTATGGGTGGTTGGCATGATATACTGGCTTTCCCCCCGCGTGTTTGCCTATGTTGCATTGCCCGCGTGGTTATCTGGTGTGTCAGGCTTATTGTTGATGGTGGTGCTTGCACCGATTGTTGAAGAGTTGGTGTTTCGTGGTTTATTGTATCGGATGTTACGCGAGCGATGGGGTGTTGTTGTATCCATTGCCGTGAGTGCCATGTTTTTTTCACTGGTGCATCATGGCTTGTTGATTTCACCCCAATTGTTGGGTGGCGTAATTTTTGCGCTTGCGTATGAGTGGAGCCGATCATTGTGGGTTGCCATTGCTTTACACATGGGCGCAAATGCTGCGGTTTATTCCATGTCTGTGTTATAGACTTAGGCTTGATGATACAAACAGGAGTTTGAGGCATGAATAAAGTGGTGTTTTGGGCAATTATGATTGGTGTTGTTGTTTTTGGTGTTTTAGCCGCAACGCGATCGATTTGGCAAGACCCAGCGGAACAAACATGGATGAAAGGGATGATTAAAAAAATTAATATCCTTCCCCAAGAGACAAGTGAAGCGTATGCAAAGGCTTGTGCTTCTTGCCATATGTTGTATGCGCCAAGCATGTTGCCTGCACGCTCTTGGGCAAAGTTAATGTTGGGTTTGCAAGATCATTTTGGTGATAATGCTGAGTTAGCTGCACCTATACGAGATGAAGTATCGGCGTATTTGCAGCGCAATGCGGCCGACAAGGTTGAGAATATTTATGCTCAGCCCATGCTCAACTTGCTGGCAGATGATGAAACGCCGCTACGCATTAGCGAGACAAAATATTTCATGTTGTTACATGATATTGTGAAGCCGGAAATGATCACAGGAAACCCTGATGTTCAATCGGTTGCTCGCTGCGAAGTTTGCCATTATGAAGCTCTAGAAGGGCGGTTTAACCGCTTTGCAGTGCGTATTCCGAATTATTACAAGGAAGGCATTTGGCGTAAGATTGTTGAAGTTAAACAAGAATAAATCAGTAGCAGACTTAGCATAGATTAAAGTCAAAAAGTCACAAACGATTGATATACCAATATCACCTTATGCTTTATGTTGCATTGGCTGCAAGGTTTTGGGTGCATGGACTGCAAAATACTTGCGCATGATTTGAGCCTCAGCCAACAAAAAGACCAATCTTTTATTGAAGTGTTGTTTGTTTGATTGGTTTTGCCCAGTTAAAAAATAAACTCTCGGGTTTTGATTAAACCTTCCATGGGCAGAAGCCGTGTTTCCATAATCACTTTTCTAGAGGTGTTATCACCATCAATGATATGATGTTCTAAAGATACGATGTCTGATCCGATAAACGCAATCATTTGACCTCTATCAGCAAGCAGGCTTTGGATATGAGAAGGGATTTTCTCCAGTGTTGCGCCAAGCACAATCACATCAAAGTTGCGCCCTATGGATGCGGCATGAAGCGCATGTTCATCCATGGCGTTCACATGCACAATATTTGCATTATCTATACCATTATTTTGAAGGTTCGATTCAGCAAGCCTGACCAGATCTTCATGGATTTCACAGCTGATTACAGAGTCTGCCAATAGTGCCAACAGTGCTGTGAGGTAGCCTGAACCTGTACCGATTTCCAAGACTTTTTCAGAACCTTTTAAGTTCAGTGCTTGTAGTATGTGGGCTTCTTGCAGCGGTGTCAGCATTTCTTGTTTTTGCGGTAGAGGCACTGACCCATCCATGTAGGCTAGGCTGCGAACATGCTCTGGTACATACTTTTCTCGCGGCGATTCCATGAGCAAATCAATGAGACTTGGCTCCAAAACTTTGCAGCAACGAAGCTGCGATTCAACCATATTGCGGCGAGCTGTATAAAGCATATTTGCATCCATCACGGCAAAACCTCCCAAATTAAACAAGGGCAAGGATGCAGTATGGTAAGTCATGATTCAAGTGGTGATTTTAGCGCATATCGCAATAGAAGGTAGGGTAGGTTATGATTCGGTTTTACGAAAGAGGAGAATAGTATCATGATCATTGCCAGCTTAACCATTATTGCGGGTTTAGTATTGTTGGTGTGGAGCGCGGATAAATTTGTTGAAGGGGCAGCAGGTATTGCCAAAAGCTTTCAGGTTCCACCGATGATTATTGGTTTAACGATTGTTAGTTTGTGTACATCACTACCTGAAATGTTAGTTGCGTTATTGGCAGCATTGGAGGGTAATAACAACTTGGGTGTAGGTAATGCAATAGGCTCAAATATTGCTAATATTGGTTTGGTGCTTGGTGCAACAGCGATTATTGCGCCGCTGGCTGTGCAATCTAAGATTTTGAAGCGTGAGTATCCTGTTTTGTTTCTTATTATGGTTGTGGCTTTGGTGCTTATGTTTGATGGTGGCTTGTCGCGTTGGGATGGCATAATTCTTTTGGTTGGTTTAGCCTTGTTGGTGTTTTGGCTGCTGCGCATGGGCTTGCAAGAAAGGGATGTTGTGCTTGAAGCAGAGTTTGCCGATGTAGTCCCTGAACATGCAGATATGAAAGCTTCTATTTTTTGGTTTGTTGTTGGTTTGGTAGTGCTTTTGGCAAGCTCAAAAATGGTGGTGTGGGGTGCTGTGGAGGTTGCAACACTGCTTGGTGTCAGCGATCTTATGATTGGTCTTACGATTGTTGCTATTGGTACAAGCTTGCCTGAATTGGTCGCGTCCATTGTTAGTGCACTTAAAAATGAGGCAGAGCTCGCGCTTGGCAATGTGATAGGCTCCAATATGTTTAATATTCTTGCCGTGTTATCCATGCCTGCGTTGTTTGCGCCAGGCAATTTTGATACGCAAACTTTAACGCGGGATTTGCCCATCATGTTTGGCTTTACCATAGTTTTGTTTTTGGTGGCTTATGGTTTTAAGCGTGCGGGGCGTATCAACCGAATTGAAGGTGGTGTGTTGTTTTCGGGATATGTTGCCTACCTGTACCTTTTGTATGTACAGGCTTAAGCAGGCGTTGAAAGCCTACGATGGAGACCAAATGCTTTTTAATAGAATCTCGCAAGTATCATCACCATCCACAAGCTTGACATTTCTCATGAGGTCCAAGGTTTCCTCTACATGTCTTTTTTTAATAGCTTCCAATGCTTGTTGGATAGGTTTGCTTTGCGCGTAAAAAGCTTGGTAGTCCTCTGCGTTGAGCTTCATCAAAACACAATTGGTGATTGCGCGCACCGATGCTGTTCGTTTTTTATTGGCAACAATGGCTGTTTCACCAACAATACCACCAGTCTCTATTGTTTTTAGTAATCGTTCCTGACCAGAAATCATGAGCGTCACAGCCAGCTTTCCTGAGCGCACCATGTATAAGTCTGTTGTGTTTTCGTTGTAGGGCATTAGAAGTTGTCCAGCTTTTATAGCGACAGGTTTCATACGCGCAGCCACCCAACTCCGACAATTGGGTGTGACGCTGGAAAAAAGGTCGGTAAGGGCAAGCTGTTTGATAAGCATACGGCTTTTATAGAGGTTCTCAATGCGTTTATTAAAAGCTGGTTGCTCACTTTTGAACCTATCAAGCAGTGCGTATGGTAGCTCAAATACTTCAGTTTCACCGTTTGCAATCATTTCTGCCGTGCGCCGCCCTCCAGTAAAGTAAGCGGTTTCACCACAAATGTTGTTTTCTTTAATATCACCCAAATAAGTTCGCTTTCCTTTAATGGTCAGGTAGCCAGATACAGCACCACTGATAATAATATATAGCGATTTTGCAGGTTGCCCGACTTTTGATATGCACTGCCCATCTTTGAATTTGTGGTAAGTGAGATGTTGCAAAAGATCATTGATGCTGCTGCTATCAAATGTTTTGAAGAAGTCGGTCGCTAAAAGTTTGCTGCTCGCAATATCCTTGGCTTCAAGAATAACAGAAGGTGGTTCATCTTCATCTGCGCCATGATCCACGCATAGCTCATAAACGCGTTTAGGATTTTTTTTGTCTTCGGGTTTCAATTGGGCGTAAACACGCAGGGTGGCAACAGCTTTGGACACCTGATAACTTTTGGCATAACGCTCTGCGGCGGCAAGAAACCAACGGGCGGCATCATCAGAACTTGTTGCTTGCTGGTATGTCTTGGCTGCGAGCATGGCCAAGCTGGCATCGGATGGTATCAAAGAAGCCAGCGCGCCGTAGTGTTGTGCGGCATCCAAGGTGTTGCCTTTCTTTTTTAGTTGGTGTGCTTTTTGTAGAAAAGCTTGAGCATCCTCATCCGTTGTATGTGTGATGGCATGTTTGGACAAAGGTTGTGCAAGCTTGTTTTCAGCAGCAATAGAATTGTTCACTTTACCTCCATTTGCCGTCAACATTGAGCAATGATTTATTGAGCGATAAAAGATAGCAAGCTTTTCTCATACACAACTTTGAATTTGTTACATATCATGAAACTTAAGGCATGAAAATGAATATTCAATTAACCACATTAAACGCACGATATAGCCATACTTCCATGGGTTTGCGCTATTTATTGGCCAATATGCAAGAGCTGCAACATACGACATCGATCCAAGAGTTTACCATCAATGATCACATTCAGGATATTGCGGAAAAATTATTGGCACAAAAGCCAAGCGTTATTGGCATTGGTGTGTATATTTGGAATGCACACCAATGCGCTGAGTTGGTAGAAACCATCAAGAAAGTGTCACCAGAAACCATTCTTATCCTTGGTGGTCCTGAGGTAAGTCATGCGCCGATGCGCGTGAACTTTGATGTGGCAGATTATATTGTTCAAGGTGAGGCTGATTTGGCTTTTTATCATCTGGTCAAGGCGATTCAAAGTGGCTTATCACCCACAGAGCGGTGGATTAAAGCACCATTGCCAGCAATTGAAGATATTGTCATGCCTTATGGTTTTTATACGGATGAGGATGTGGCAAACCGATATATTTATGTGGAAGCCTCACGCGGCTGTCCATTTCAGTGTGAGTTTTGTTTATCTGCATTGGATGAGAAAGTGAGGAACTTTGATGTGCATCAGTTTTTGAGCGCGTTGGAGGTTTTGTGGCAGCGCGGTGTGCGCAGCTTCAAATTTGTGGATAGAACCTTTAACTTGAATATCCGATATGCAACACAATTGCTGGATTT
This sequence comes from Ghiorsea sp., assembly GCA_026982535.1. Classification (GTDB taxonomy): domain Bacteria; phylum Pseudomonadota; class Zetaproteobacteria; order Mariprofundales; family Mariprofundaceae; genus Ghiorsea. The sequence continues at coordinate 19,900 of JALSGX010000015.1, forward strand.
TTTTCTGTCCAAGGATGAAGACTATTTTGTTCACTTTGAAGTGATTCCTGATCACTTTCCTGAGGTGTTGCGCGAGCGTATACGGCAATTCAAGCCTGCCTCACTACAATTGGAGATTGGCGTTCAAACCTTAAATCTTCAAGTTGCCCAAAATATTCACCGTAACCTGAAGATGGATAAAATTGAGAAAAATATTGCATTTTTAGAGCATGAAACATCAGCTCATATGCACCTGGATTTAATCGTGGGGCTCCCAGGAGAGACTTTGCAAAGCTTTGGACAAGGTCTGAACAAACTTGTTTCGATGACCAAGGCGGAAATTCAAATTGGTATTCTGAAGAAGTTGGCGGGAACAACTTTAGGTAGACATGATGAGCAATACGGTATGATCTATTCGGATATACCGCCCTATGATATTTTGCGAAATGATGTATTGAGCTTTGAAGATATTCAAAAGATGAAGCGCTTTTCTCGCTTCTGGAACCTGTATTACAACAGTGGCAATTTTAAGCGGAGTATTGTCCAGCTTTGGTCAGATGATGGTAAGGTGTTTGAGCATTTTTTCGATTTTTCGTTGTGGATATATGCTGCATCAAACAGCACATGGAAAATATCACTGGAGCGGTTGGCTTTGTATTTATTTGAGTATCGCGTGCAGGTTCAATGTGCCAATAAAGCGGATGTTGCAGCTGTATTGCTTGCGGATATCATGAAGCTTGAGGGGCGAAAAGTGCCTGGTTTTCTTAAGCCTTTTGCGCAAGGTTTGGATGTACACAGGAAAGTTGTTCAAGGTCATCACAAGCGGCAGCAACGGCATGTATAAGGGAAGATTGTTTTGAAAACACAAGCTGTTTTATCCACGCTTATGCCACTTTCTAAACTTTACTTCACTTGGGTTTGATAGTTGAGGAAGTATTGTCCAGCAGGAGGCATGGTGCCTGTAAGAGCTTGTCTAAAGTGGGTGATATTAGGGTCAAATGTACAAACACCACTACCCAATGCTGGTGGATTGTAGGCAAAGGTTACACCGCCGTCATTGGAGAAAGTGAGCGCGCCAAGGGTTAAGGTAGATGCTGGTGTGCCATCGGTAAAGGTGATGGTGTGTGGTGTAGGCTGAGCCGCAGTCGGGGGCATGCAGTCAATGCCCAGTGCCGTGTAGTGGCTTAGAGCATCATCCTGGCTTACAGTTGTAGCCGCACCCGCGCCTGTATTGTTCACTTGTACAGTGTAGGTAATCACAGTGCCAGGATTAGCAGATGCAACACTGGCAGATTTAAGCACGGTAAGAATGGGTGGTGTAATATTGGTTGGGTCGCTGGCAGTATTGTTTAAGGTGATGTTATCAGGAACTGTACTGGAAACGGTTGCCGTATTGGTCACTGTTCCTGTTATCGTTGGTGTTACTGTTAATGTAATAGGTGGGAGAGAATTGCCTTTGGCAAGAGGTCCTGGGTGTGTGCAGCTTAGTGTGCCTGCAAAAGAGCAAGTCCAGCCTGTGCCTGTAGCAGAAACATAGTTTAAGCCAGCAGGTAGGGTATCTACAACGGTGACAACATCTGCTGCGGTTAAGTCCAGAAGCGGGGGAACACCAACATTACTTACGGTGATGGTGTAGTTGTTGGGCACGCCAATGCCGAAGTTACCGACATGTGTTTTGGTAATAGCTAAGTCCGCAAACACATCGTTGTCAATAACGATTATTTCCGAGCTAAGAATAACAAGATCACTGCCCGAACTGTATTCTGTGGTTAAACTTGTTTGTCCTGGTGTTAATTGCCCGGAAATATCATAATGATCCACATCGACACCATAAGGGGCTGGCGTGCCATTAAGCACCAATGGAAGGGTAGGGTTGGTAGTATTTCGCGTACCATTGAACTGGTTGGGAGTTCCAGTTATGGGGTCTACAAGTGGATTGAGTGGCCCTGACAAGATAAAATTAGGAATCAGAGATGGGAGCACATTGATTGTAAGGTTTTCACTGAATGTTGCACCTGCTGTTGAGTTAAACTCATCACCCTCCCAGGTGGTAATGGAAAGTTTTCCTGATGGTACGGCAGGAACAGTAAAGCCTGAGGGTGTGATAATCACATTGGCATCCCTGTAGATTTCAAAACCATCATACACTTTGATTACTCGGAAAGGTTCGGCTGGGTGCTCATAAATTACATGCAAGACCCAGCCCGCTAAGGTACCATAAACCAAACATTGGTAACCAGCAGTATTCACGGTTAAGCCACTAAAGGTATATACAGCATTCCCTGCTGCTGCGACTTGAGCCGTGACATCGGCGTATCCACCAAAATATGGGTAGGTATAAGATGGCGTAGGCCATGTGTACACGAAAGCATCCGTCATGTTTTTAGTTGAGGTCACAGGTTGACCATTAAACAGGACATTATAATCAGGTGTTGCTGAGTTGGAAGGTGCGTTCCCAACTGGGGGAGCATAAGGCGGTATAACAGGGTTAGGATCATAAGAACCTGCCCAATAAAGGTGCGCAGCCAAGACGGTTGCGCCAGCAGGAAGCCCTAGGTTAGTCAGATCACCAGGTTGTCGCATGGCTTGCCCCAAGTCAGCAGATGAACTGGGCACAACTTGGCAGGGTAGTGGGCTTAACCAAATATAGGGATTAGGGTCTTGGTTGGCACGCAATGTACCACCAATACTTAAGGAGTTGACCCGCCCTGCGTACTCATATGTTAAGCTACCAATAGGATGTGTTGGAGCTGCTTTGGCACCATCCAAGACTGTTGAGATAGAGAGCAAAAGCATGGGAAAAACAATTTTGAGTTTATACATATGACTTGTCCGTGATTAGTGGGCCAGGTAACTCTTACAGTTTGCTGTGTTGCCACATCTTTTGCTCTTTGATAAGTCTGTTAAAAAGGCAAACCACCTGCAGGCGCACACCCGTTGTCCACGACACCGTCACAGTCGTTATCAATGCCATCACCACAAACCTCTGCGACTGGCGTTACTTCGCCTATACATGGACCAAATGATCCTGTGGCAGATGAATAGATACGAATGCCTGAACGGCAGGCGCCTACATTTAGGGTGTTCAGACCAAATGGGTCAGTATAGCAAGCAATCATATCGCCATCAGTTTGACCACAAAAGCCTACTGGACCTTGTGGACCCATTGGACCTTCAGGACCTTGTGGTCCCATTGGGCCAGTCAAGCCGATAGGCCCTTGCGGACCTTCAGGACCTTGTGGACCCATTGGACCTTCAGGACCTTGCGGTCCCATTGGGCCAGTCAAGCCGATAGGTCCTTGTGGACCTTCAGGACCTTGTGGACCCATTGGACCTTCAGGACCTTGCGGTCCCATTGGGCCAGTCAAGCCGATAGGTCCTTGTGGACCTTCAGGACCTTGTGGCCCCATTGGACCCGCAGGACCTTGTGGCCCAACAATAACTGTAACATCGCTACCACTACTGCTATGGTCTTCGTCTTCGTTATCGTCCCCAGCGTATGCAAAACTGCTAAAAGACATAAATATGGCTGTTAAAATTGCGATAGATTTCATAGAATGATCCACAACAAGTCTCCTTTAATGGGTTGAGAAAAAAGCTATACCGAACAGTATCGTTTTTTTATATTGGCGTCTAACTATCATAAGGATTAATCCTTTTTAAGCGCTGCCTGCTTTTTAAGCGCTGCCTGCTTTTTAAGCGCTGCCTGCTTTGTTGCTCGACAAGTTTAGCACTATTAATGACCATGAGTTTTACGACTTTTCCTGCTGTAGACTATTGTTTGGTTGCGCAATAGACTGGCTCTTGGTATTTGCTTCAATGCCTGGGTGAACAAAGGAGGTTCTTCAATGAGTAATTTAACGAATGAGCGTTTGGAAGAGCTGGAAGTTAAAATTTCCTACCAAGAGCGCTTGATTCAGGAGCTTAATGATGTGATTGTTTTGCAGCAAAGGCAAGTGGATAAGTTGGAGGAGTCTATTCTCCAGGTTCGAGAGTACCTCTGTAGAGAGCAAGGGCAGCGAAGCGCGACTGAGCGTGAAGAAAACCCGCCACCCCATTATTGAACCTTGTGAAAAGTGAGAGGCTTCATAGTATGCGGCTGACTTCAAGCTTAGGAGGAAGTCAGTGTCTTCATTAACCCCACTTTCAGGTCATGCTATCGAAGAGGCATATACATTTGATGATGTGTTGCTTGTGCCACAAGCCAGCAGTGTGTTGCCTGCTACCGTTCAAACCCAATCCCAATTTACCAAAAACATAGCTTTGAATATCCCTGTGGTTTCCGCAGCTATGGATACTGTTACTGAGTCAGGCACTGCCATCGCCTTAGCCCAAGAAGGTGGCATTGGTGTGATTCACAAAAATTTAACACCAGAACAACAAGCTGATGAAGTACGCAAAGTGAAGCGGTATGAAGCGGGTGTGGTGCAAGAGCCATTAACCGCAAGAGAAGACATGACTTTAGAGGAAGTGCGTCACCTTGCGCGAACGCATGGTTTTTCTGGTTTCCCTGTGCTGGATGGCGATGGTAAGTTGAGCGGTATTATCACCAACCGTGATATTCGCTTTGAAAATGATAGTCGCAAGCGTGTTTTGGATATGATGACAAGTCGAGACAAGCTGATCACGATTACTCCGGGAACAAGTATTGAAAAGTGTAAGCAATTGTTTCGTGAACACCGCATTGAAAAGTTGCCCATGATCAACCAAGAAGGCGAATTGTGTGGCATGATGACGGTGCGTGATATTGAAAAAGCATCCGAGCACCCGAATGCTGTTCGTGACGACTTGGGTCGATTACTCACTGCTGCGGCTATGGGCGTGGGTGAAAAAGAATTGGCTCGCTTTGAGCTTTTGCGGGAAGCAGGTGTGGATGCGGTGGTTGTGGATACCGCGCATGGACACTCGCAAGGTGTGATTCAACAAATTACGGATTTGAAGAAACAATATGGTGATGCTGTGCAAATCATTGGCGGCAATATCGCTACTGCCGAAGCCACCAAAGCATTGATTGATGCGGGTGCAGATGCAGTGAAAGTGGGCATTGGTCCAGGTTCGATTTGCACTACGCGTATGGTGGCTGGTGTAGGTGTTCCTCAACTATCTGCGATTATGGCATGTGCGAATATGGCAGCAGATGCGGGTGTGCCAGTGATTGCTGATGGTGGGATTAAGTTTTCAGGTGATTTTGCCAAAGCCATCGCAGCAGGCGCATCGACTTGCATGTTTGGCTCGATGTTTGCAGGCACGGATGAAGCGCCAGGTGAAAAGATTTTATTCCAAGGGCGCACATACAAGTCATACCGTGGCATGGGTTCGATTGGTGCCATGGAATTGGGTAGTAAAGACCGCTATTTCCAAGGTGATGTGGATGAAGCCATGAAACTTGTGCCTGAAGGTATTGAAGGGCGTGTGGCATACAAAGGTCCGATTGGTGATACACTGCATCAGTTGGTGGGCGGCTTGCGCGCATCTATGGGGTATCTTGGTGCAGCAAGTATTGAAGATATGCACAATAAAGCCAAGTTTGTGCGTATTACGGGCGCGGGTTTACGAGAGTCGCATGTGCATGATGTGACCATCACCAAGGAAGCTCCCAACTATCGGATGGAGTCTTGATTGCATGAGTGAACATAAAGATAAGATTCTTATTCTTGATTTTGGTTCTCAATACACACAATTGATTGCGCGTCGTGTGCGTGAAGCGGAAGTATTTAGTGAAATTCATCCGTGGGATATGAATGAGGCAGCCATTCGAGCATTTGCGCCATCGGGCATTATTTTGTCTGGTGGTCCCAATTCAGTGAATGATGAAGATACATTTGCAGCCCCTGCCTGTGTGTTTGAGATGGGTGTGCCAGTGCTTGGTATTTGTTTTGGTATGCAAACCATGGCAGCGCAATTGGGTGGCAAGGTTGAAGCAGGCGCAACGCGTGAGTTTGGTTATGCTGAGGTTGTCTCATCAGGTGATTCGCAGTTGCTCAAAGGCATTGAAGATAGAGCAGGTGGCTTGCTGGATGTTTGGATGAGCCATGGCGATAAGGTTACCGCTTTGCCTGAAGGTTTTCAGGTCATTTGTTCTAATGATGCCACGCCAATTGCGGGTATGGCAGATGAAACGCGTCGTTTTTATGCGTTACAATTTCACCCTGAAGTGACGCATACCCACCAAGGCACAGTGATTTTATCGCGTTTTGTGCATGAGATTTGCGGTTGTGCTAGAGATTGGAATATGCCGCATTATATTGACGAGGCTGTGGCGAAGATTCGTGAGCAGGTTGGCGATGAAGAAGTGATTCTTGGTTTATCAGGTGGCGTGGATTCATCGGTGGCTGCAGCGTTGTTGCACAGGGCGATTGGTGACCAACTCACTTGTATTTTTGTGGATAATGGGTTGCTTCGATTAAACGAAGGCAAGCAAGTGATGGATATGTTTGCGGGGAACCTGGGTGTTAAAGTTGATCGTGTGGATGCTGAAGATATTTTTATGAATGCTTTGGCAGGTGTGTCTGACCCTGAAGAAAAACGAAAGATTATTGGTAGAGAGTTTGTGCATGTGTTTCAAGCTGAGGCAGAGCGCTTGCCCAACGCCAAATGGTTGGCGCAAGGCACGATTTATCCTGATGTGATTGAATCGGCAGGCTCAAAAACCAAAAAAGCACACACCATTAAAAGTCATCACAATGTGGGTGGGCTTCCTGATACGCTTCATCTGAAGCTGCTTGAGCCGCTTCGTGAATTGTTTAAGGATGAAGTGCGGGAATTGGGTGTGGCTTTAGGCCTACCGCGTGAAATGGTGTATCGCCATCCTTTCCCTGGGCCTGGTCTTGGCGTGCGTATCTTGGGTGAAGTGAAAAAAGAGTATGCTGATTTGTTGCGCAGAGCCGATGCCATTTTTATTGAAGAATTGCGTGCATCAGGTTGGTATGACAAAACATCGCAAGCTTTTGTGGTCTTTTTGCCCGTGAAATCAGTAGGTGTGATGGGTGATGGGCGAACCTATGAATGGGTGGTATCACTGCGCGCGGTGGTGACACAAGATTTTATGACGGCACACTGGGCAGAATTGCCATACAGCTTGCTGGGTAAAGTCTCCAACCGCATCATCAATGAAGTGCGTGGTATTAATCGTGTGGTTTATGATGTGTCGGGTAAACCACCAGCAACGATTGAGTGGGAATAAGCTTAAGGTAGAAAAGGGGTATATATGAACATAAAATTAATGATGTTGGGCTTGGTTGCTGCAGGTTTGGTTGCCTGTGCCCAAGAAAGCGATACAACCGTGCTTCAGCAAGATGTAAGCTTGGATACAGAAATCCAGAAGTTGAGTTATGCTATGGGTATGGATGTGGGGCGTTCATTAAAAGAGTTGGACGCAGGTATTGATGCGGATGCTTTTACTTTGGCCGTGCGGGATGCTCTGGCAGGTCAAACCATGCGACTAGACGATGCTTCTGCGGTTAAAATGAAGCAAGATTTTTTCCGCAAGAAGCAAGAGGAGCGTATGGCAAAGCGTGCTGCTGAAGCTGAGGAAAACAAGGTGAAAGGTGAAGCTTTTTTGGCAGATAATGCAAAGAAAGCAGGTGTGAAAGTGACGGCAAGCGGGTTGCAGTATGAAGTGATCACCATGGGTGATGGTGAGAAGCCCAAAGCAGACAGCAAAGTGAAGGTTCACTATAGGGGTACAACCATTGATGGTGTTGAGTTTGACTCATCGTATTCGCGTGGGCAACCCATTTCATTTCCATTAAATGGCGTGATTAAGGGGTGGTCTGAAGGTGTGGCACTGATGCCTGTGGGCAGTAAGTTCCGCTTTTTTATTCCATCAGAGCTTGCTTATGGTGAGCGAGGTGCGGGCGCTAAAATTGGTCCAAACTCAACGCTTATCTTTGAAGTTGAATTATTGGCTATTGAAAAATAATTTGCTGCGGATGCGAAAGTTGTGTTTCAGGTTTGTATTGTGCTGTGCCTTGCTTTTAACCAGCAAGGCGCTGGCTGTTGAATTTGAGGTGTATCAATCATCGTACAAGCCTTTGAATATGGCCTTTTTGATGGCATCCCAAGATACTTACGCTGCGCAAGCTGCGCATCTTACCCAGATTATTACACAAGATCTGGATGCTAGCCGATCATTGAAAAGCTTGGATCCATTGAGTTTTCTGGTTGACGCAGATGAGGCTATGAAGTCTGTGGATTATACAGACTGGCGTATGATTGGCGCAGACCTACTTGTGCTTACGCAATTAAGAAAAGTTAAAAAAGGATGGGAAGTGGATATTCAATTGCACAACCCATTCCGCCAGAAGCTGTTGGTCAAGCAAATCATTGCACAGCATGATGAGCGTGTTGACCGCTTTTTTGCGCATCGCATTGCGGATTATATCTATAATCAGCAAACAGGTTTGCCAGGCTATTTTACTTCACAAATTGTTTTTGTGCAGCGGCATAAAAACAGCTCTGACTTGATGATGATGGATCATGATGGCGCAAACTTAAGCACCATTAAGCAAGGCTTTACATTGCTTTTATCACCAGATTTGTCGCCTGATCGGCGTAAGGTGGCATTCAATACCTATGTAAACCATCGACCTCGCCTTGAGTTTTTGGATATTCAATTTGGACATAGGCAGCAGTTTGCGGCATTCAAAGGATTGAATAGCACGCCTGAGTTTTCTCCTGATGGTCGTTTTGTTGCGGCAACATTATCCTATACCGGCAATAGTGAGATTCATATTTATGACATCGCCGAGAAGACATGGAAGCAGTTTACCTTTAACCCCGCCATTGATACCACACCAACATGGTCGCCTGATGGCAAATGGATTGCGTTTACCAGCAATCGCAGTGGCTCACCACAAATTTATCGCAAACCATTGGCTGGTGGAAAAGCGATTCGAGTCAGCCTTGATGCAAGCTACAATACTTCACCAGTGTGGGCTCCCATTGGCGATAGAATCGCGTATGTCACCAAAAAAGATTGGGAATACGCGATAGCGACTGTACACATTGATGGCAGTGGTCTGCGCTATTTGGCAACGGGAAAGCGTATTGAATCGCCAACATGGTCGCCCAATGGGCAGATGATTTTGTATTCTGCCGAAGCAGATGGGAAAAGGCATATTTACAATGTGCCCATTTGGGGAGGAGAAGCCAAGCGGATTACACCAAGCCATATGGATGCTTCAGACCCAACTTGGGTAAGGTAAATAAAATAAATTCAGAGATTAGGGTAAACAGGTGATGCATTTTTTATGCAAAGTTGCATTGGCAGTATTGATATGGGTGCCACAGGTATTAACCGCAGCGAGTTTAACAGCTGACCAATTGCGTATGGTGGAGCAGCTATCAGCGCAGGATAAAGCCAAGTTGGCGCAACAATATGGTGTTTCTGTGCCTCATGGTTCATCAAAAGTCAAAGTGGCGTCGCCCCAGACTGTGAAACCCAGGGCGATGGGAACAAGTGTTATTGAAAATAGCTCTGGGTCTTCGGCAGATGCGAAGCTTAGTGAGACTGCTATTGGGCAATCCGCTCAAGCAAAAGCACCTATCGAAAAAGTTAGTGGACAATCTGGTTCAGATAAAGTTGAAGTAAAACGAGCATTTGCTGATTTTGTTCGTGAATCAAAACCGCTTCAGGTGAATACGGCTAATCTTAAACAGTTTGGTTATGATTTATTTGCGGGTGTCCCTTCGACATTTGCGCCAGCAACAGATATTCCTGTACCCGCGGAATATGTTTTGGGGCCTGGGGATGAATTGGAGATTCAGCTTTATGGGCAGCGAAGTGAATCCTTTACCCTTGTTGTTGATCGAGAAGGCTCTGTTGCGTTTCCTGATATTGGTCCGCTAACGCTTGCGGGTATGAGCTTTGCAGAAGCTAAAGCGTTTTTGGCTCAGCAGGTGGGTGATAAAATGGTGGGGGTGTCAGCATCCATTGGCATGGGCAAGCTGCGCTCTATTCGTATTTTTGCGCTTGGTGAAGTGGAGCGACCAGGCTCTTATACCGTTAGTGGTTTGGCAACATTATCCCACGCTTTGTTTGCCTCAGGTGGTATCAAGAAAATTGGTTCGCTGCGCCATGTTCAGCTAAAGCGCCAAGGCAAGGTTGTGGTCACTTTGGACTTGTATGATTTTTTGCTTAAGGGAGACACGCGCAATGATGTTCGCTTGCTTCCTGGTGATGTTGTGTTTGTTCCGCCTATAGGGCAAACGGTAAGTATTGCAGGGCAGGTGGTTCGTCCTGCGATTTATGAAATACGGGGGCAGTTGGATGTTGCAGACCTGATAAAACTTGCAGGCGGTCTTTTGCCCAAAGCATACCGTGATCAAGCATTGTTGGAGCGCGTGAACAGTCAAGGGAGCAAGTCGGTGCAAAGCTTTGCGCTCAAAGGCAAGGGGTTGAAAACACGGGTTCACAATGGTGATGTTGTTAAAATCTTTTCATCTTTAGATTTTGAGGAAAACCCAGTGTTGCTGATTGGTAATGTGAAGCGACCTGGTAAGTATGCTTGGAAAACAGGGATGGTACTTAAAGATATTCTTCCTGATGAATCCATGTTGTTACCTGAAACATATATGGATTATGGTTTGATTGAGCGAGAGGCTGAAGGTAACCGGGAGCCAGAGCTTATTCGCTTTGATGTTGCCAAACTGTTTGATACTTCTGCTGAGAAGATTCAATTAAAGCCGAGAGATAAGGTGTTTATTTTTCATCGTTCGCATTTTCGTGTCGCACCCAAGGTTGAAGTGGTGGGCAGTGTAAAATCACCAGGCGAATATGCGCTGAAGAAAAATATGCGTATTCTTGACTTAATTTTAGCTGCTGGAGGAACGACACGAGAAACATCTTTTGAATCAGCAGAGCTTTATCGAACAGATGCTGAAACTAAGAAGGTAAAAATGATTCGCTTTAATGTTGGTAGCGCATTACGGGGAGAACCTGAATCAAACCTATTGATTCAAGATTTGGATAGGATTGTGATTCATTCAATTTGGGAAAAAGAGCATCGGAAATTTGTAACTATTCAAGGTGAAGTAAAAAAACCAAATCAATACCCTTTAGGGGAAGGGATGAAAGTTTCTGATTTGATTTTTGCTGCGGGTGGATTAACAAGGGATGTTTTGTTAGAGGATATACAAATTTATAGAATGGATGATCAAAGTAAGGAGATAACTTTGATTACTGTAAACTTGCCCAAGTTGCTTGATGGTGAGGCTGATCATGATATTAAACTTCAAGACTTGGATAGGGTTGTGGTTCACTCAATTTGGGAAAGAAAAGTAAGGTTCAATGTTAAGGTATCTGGTGAGGTGAAGAAACCTGGGGTATACAACT
>JALSGX010000016.1 GCA_026982535.1 Ghiorsea sp.
ACCTATCTTCAACACTATTGCGATGCTTCCACTTGGAGGCAGTTGCTTTCGTGACATTATATTTTTGTGCCAGAGCGACCACTCCGAGCTTGGAGTTTTGCATCTCCAAACGGATGGCAGGGGTGGTACGGGCATTGCTGTGAATACGGTGACTCATACATCCTCCTTGGGGCTTAAATGCCTCTCTATCATTGGTTGAAGTAAATCAATTGCTCGGAACAAAGCATAGCTCCGAATCGGAATATAACCACACGGAACATGACATCTAAAGCTTTTGACTGCCCTTTCATCTATGCCTCTGGCGATGTTGTAGTAATAGGCGGCGGACTTGCCGAAATGGGCTTGCAAGTCGGACAATGACCATGTTTTGAGGTCTGCGCCTGTGTGTATACCCAAGGCTTTCATCTTTTTAGCTGTGGCAGGACCAACACCGTAGAACTTCTCAATGGCTAAGGATTGCACAAAAGCTGCGCCCTGCTTGGGTGTGATGACATATAAACCATCGGGTTTATCCATATCCGATGCGATTTTGGCTAAGAATTTATTGTAGGACACGCCTGCCGATGCGATTAAACCTGTTTCCTGCTTAATTTCATGTTTGATGGCTTGGGCAATCTTGGTGGCGATACCATCAAATGCAGCGGTATAGCTCACATCTAAATAGGCTTCATCCAAAGATAAGGGCTCCACTTGCACTGCGTAACGCCAAAATACCTCACGAATCTTTGCCGATGCCTCTCGATAAGCTTCAAAACGCACAGGCACAAAGATGGCTTGCGGGCAAAGGCGATAAGCTTGCGAGCATGGCATGGCAGAATAAATACCAAACTTCCTCGCTTCATAGCTGCACGCCGCCACCACACCTCTTGAGTTGGGTTTCCCGCCCACAATCAGTGGTTTACCACGATATTCAGGGTTATCCCGCTGCTCAACAGATGCGAAAAAGGCATCCATATCAACATGGATAATTTTGCGTTGTTTGGTCAATTTACCGCTTAGGGATTTCGATTTCAAACATATCTTTATCACCCATGGGTTGCTCGGATACACATAATAAAGTGAACACCTTCAACCTTGGTAATATAGCTTTTTGTGCTTGGGTCATATCTTCAATATTATGAAGGATAACAATCACTTGATCCGATAATGTTAAGGTCTCTTTGAGCCAACTGCCCCACTTATCTTGTTCACGCTTGAGGTCAATTTTCCGCACTTGAACACCCTCTAACAATGGCAACACATCATCCAGTGTTTTCCGCCGACCTCGACCATGTGGCGCGTATAAATTGACAGATTTCCCTGCCAACAAATATGCTGCAAGTTGTTGTGTAAAAGCAGACCCAAGCATATTTAAGTCAAGCTGCTTGGCATCACTTTTTCTTTTTCCTTATCCCACTCCTCTTGGCTGAATACACCCTTGGCAATAAGCAAACGCACCAAAGCATCCAGTTCTTTGGGATGGTTGGATATCATGTTGTCTTGGCTTGGCTTTTCATCTTTCGCAGAAGCTGGCGCGCCAACTGACATTTGTTTCATCAATGCCTCATCCACAATGCCTGTCGGCTTTAATCCCTGCTGCTTTTGATAGTATTTTACAGCATCACGGGTATCCACACCAAACACGCCTTTTTGATCTTTGATTTCATAACCCATCCGCTGCAACACCGATTGCAGTTGGGTGATGCTTTTACCACGCATAAATATCTTAAGTACTCGTGACATATGATACTTCTCCTTAGCGATTTCATTCATCAAACACAAAAATCAAAAGCATTGCCTTGTCACCCAGGATGCTCAAGGCTTGGGTATATTGTATCCCAAAGCTAGTCATGGCAAGCCTCTTGGCTTCAAAGGGTGATAAGCATGAGCAACACAATAGCCATCAAACAAAATGTGGATTTATACCAACTATACCTGCATGGTTTAGACTGGAAAGCTGCGCTCAATAGGTTCATGATTGAGTTTCCAGATAGGATGCCTGAGAAGTTTTAGGTAATGAATTTACACAGAAGGGTTTACAGGGTCAGGGTTTTCGGCTTACTCCCCACTGGGCACTAGCTATTCGAGCTCGCCACCTTTCCAGTGCTGGAATCACTGACTCCAATTCAGGTATCAACCTTTATTTATTACAACTACAGGTTCAAGTAGCCATAAATCCAGATGAACAACACAACCCACCGTATGGCTTATCACAGCTACACATGATGCTGAAAAGCCTTGCCACCTGGAGCCTCCAGCCCAATCCAAAGATGCCTTGGGTGAATATCAACTAGAAGTTGATCTGTTGCGAGTCCAAAACTTGGTATTCACCCACATCAAGACCGTCTAATGTAATATCGCCAATGGCATAACGAATCAAGCGAAGTGTGGGAAAACCAACGGCTGCTGTCATACGACGAACCTGTCTGTTCTTGCCTTCAGAAATTTCCAGCCTTATCCATGATGTTGGAATCTGAGCACGAAAACGAACAGGTGGGTTTCTCGCCCATAAACCTTTGGGCTCACATATCTTTTTGACCTTGGCGGGTTTGGTTTTACCATCTTTAAGGACTACCCCACACCTTAACTGTTCCATAGCTTCATCGGTAATGTTGCCATCCACCTGCACCCAGTATACCTTGGTTTTTCCATGCTTGGGATGCGCGATTTTGTCTTGTAATTTGCCATCATCCGTCAGCAGCAACAGACCTTCGCTATCTTTATCCAATCGTCCTGCCGCATATACACCTTTGTGTTGAATAAAATTGGCTAATGTTTGCTTTCCTTCCTGTGATCTAAATTGGCACAACACACGAAAGGGCTTATTAAAACGAATAATGGTCATGAGCCAATACTAGACATTTTTTGCTAAAGCTGAAACCATAGCTTAGAAATCGTGGTTAAGTTGTATCATCTCAAGAATAGCTATGGGCTTATTGGATGTTCTCGTAAAGAGACACGCCTCAAAAAGGGTAACACATGACGCAAATAATTTATTTAAAAGACTATCAACAACCAACATTTACCGTAAGCCATGTACTGTTATGCTTTGAGTTAGAGCCTGAGCGCACGCAAGTGACGGCAACGGTGGAATACAAACGCAATCGCGCAGGTGATTTGCTGCTCAACGGTGAGCATTTAAGCCTTGAAAGCATCAAGATGGATGGTAAACCATTGGACGCAAGCCAATATGAGCTGTCCGATAAAGCTTTAACCATTAAAAACGCACCCGATGCCTTCACCCTTGAAGTCAAAACCATCATCAACCCGCAAGCCAACACTGCTTTGGAAGGTTTATACCGCTCATCGGGCAATTATTGCACCCAATGCGAAGCCCACGGCTTTAGGCGCATCACCTACTTCCAAGACCGCCCGGATGTGATGGCGACATTCACAGTCCACATCATTGCCGATAAACAAACCAATCCTGTGCTGTTATCCAATGGTAATCCCATCAAAAGCGGTGATTTGGCGGATGGCAAACATTTTGCAGAATGGCATGACCCCTTCCCCAAACCCTGCTACCTCTTTGCTTTGGTGGCAGGCGATTTAGCCAAGGTTGAAGATAGCTTTACCACCCAATCAGGGCGCGACATCACCCTGCAAATCTACACCGAACCACATCATATCCACCAATGCGATTTCGCTATGGCATCGCTCAAACGCGCCATGGCTTGGGATGAGCAACGCTTTGGTCTGGAATACGACCTGGACCTATTCATGATTGTTGCCGTGGATGATTTTAATATGGGAGCGATGGAAAATAAGGGTTTGAACATTTTTAATTCCCGCCTTGTCTTCGCCAGCCCAGAAACCGCAACCGATGATGATTATATCGCCATTGAAGCGGTGATTGGGCATGAATATTTTCATAATTGGACGGGCAACCGTGTCACCTGCCGCGATTGGTTTCAATTAAGCCTGAAAGAAGGGTTAACCGTGTTCCGCGACCAAGAGTTTACCGCAGATTTACACGATAGAGCCGTCAAACGCATTGAAGATGTGCGCTTGCTGCGAACCCACCAGTTTGCCGAAGATGCAAGCCCCATGGCGCACCCCATTCGCCCCGCATCTTTTGTTGAAATCAATAATTTCTACACCGTAACCGTGTATGAAAAAGGCGCAGAAGTGGTGCGTTTGTATCACTCGCTGTTGGGCGAAGACGGTTTCCGCAAAGGTATGGACTTGTATTTTGAGCGACATGATGGGCAAGCCGTGACCACGGAAGACTTTTTAAGTGCTATGGCGGATGCCAATGATACTGACTTATCACAAATGCAAACATGGTATGAGCAAGCAGGCACACCACACCTCAAAGTCTCTCTAAACTATGATGCAGACAGCCAAACTTGCACATTGAGCTGTGAACAATATTGCCCTGCCACACCTGAATCTGAGCAGAAAAAACCGTATTTGATTCCGCTTAAAATGGCATTGTTGGATAAAGACGGGAACATGCTTATGAATGAACAGACTTTATTGGTGACGCAAGAGAAACAGACTTTCACCTTTGAAGAAATCACGAGTCAACCCATCCCATCATTGTTGCGTGATTTTTCTGCGCCTGTGATTTTAGAATATGATTATTCAGATAGCGATTATGCCTTTTTGATGCAACATGATAACAACCCATTCAACCAATGGTCAGCCGCCCAAGCCTTGGCCAGCAACAGCATCATCCAACTGATGCAAGATAAGAAGTTCAACTTAAACATTATCATCAACGCCATGAAATCCGTGTTAGAAAACAAAGGCTTATCGCCTGCGCTTAAAGCAGAAGCATTAAGCTTGCCTTCGGTATCGGATATGCAGGAAGCATGGTTGATGCAGCATGATACGGTGAACCCAAGCCAAGTATTTAATGCAAGAGAGCAACTGAAATCAAGCTTAGCCCAAGCCTTAAAAGATGAGCTATTCAGCACCTATCAGAGCATGTTAGACACGCCTGATTTAAGCGATGAGGCTATGCAACAGCGCAAGCTGAAACATGTATGTTTGAGTTATTTAACAGCATTGGATGAGCCTGAAATGTTGGAATTGGCGGAACAACAGTTTAAGACAGCCACAAACATGACCAGCCAATATGCTGCCCTGCACTGCCTTGTTCAACATGATACTGCCCAAGCCAAACAAGCCTTACAAAGCTTTGAGCAACAATGGAAAGATGAAACCAATGTGATGGACAAATGGTTTGGCGTGCAAGCAAGCTCCCCTACTTTGGGTTCGTTAACGCACATCCAAAGCTTGATGCAGCACCCGCAATTTAGTATCAAAAACCCCAATAAAGTTCGCGCTGTGCTGGGTGGCTTTGCCATGCGTAACCCCAGCCAATTTCATGCGAAAGATGGCAGTGGTTATCAATTTATGGCAACGCAAATCATTGCCTTGGATAAGCTTAACTCGCAAATCGCATCCCGCTTGGTACGCACACTGATGGACTGGAAACGCTTAGAGCCAACCCGTCAATCCTTGATGAAAGCTGAATTGGAACGCATCGCCAATACCCAAGGTTTATCTTCGGATGTGACTGAAATCGTCAACAAAAGCTTGGGTAAGCTATAAGGTGCTACCAAAGGCTTGGCTCAACATCACATACCCACAATAAATCATACTTGGCTAAATACACTTTCCCCGTATAATTCGCTGTGATAGTACCTAATTCATCTAAAGAGGTTAAAAAACCATGGCTTTTGTTGTAACCCAGCTTTGTAAAGATTGCGTAGATACCGCTTGCGTTTCGGTATGTCCTGTAGATTGCTTTTATCAGCCCAAGGATATTTCTGAGCAAACACCAAATATGCTTTATATATCTCCCGAAGAATGTATTGACTGTGCAGTCTGTGAACCAGAATGCCCTTGGGAAGCTATTTATCCTGAAGAAGATGTGCC
>JALSGX010000017.1 GCA_026982535.1 Ghiorsea sp.
AACTGTGTGTAAGTTTCAACCTTCTCAGCCAGGAGTTTGACAGGGTATTGACGCAAGGTGCGCACTTCTTCAATAAGGCTGGATACACGAGGTAAGTCCACTTTAATCATGTCTGCGACTTTAAGTAGTGGTTTGAGGTGGGGCGCGTATACCACATCATCCAAAATTATCGTAAATCCTTTTTCTTTAAGTTGTTGGCAAGCTTTGATGATGGAATCTGTAATCGGCACAGCTTCAAGAATCTCAATACCAATTTGTTTTGCCGGTAAAGCGTGAAGAATATCAAGGTCACTTAGCAACAAGCTGGCTGAGGCATTGATGTTAACTTTATGCCCGCCAGAAAGTTTCTCCAAGCCTATGTCCATTAAAGCAGAGACGATCACCCGAGCTGTCATGTTGGTCATCAGAAGTTGTTTGTCGTTGAGTGTTTCGAAACAAGACTTCGTACGCGGCAAGCTGAAAGTCGCGGTTAAAAATAGGTTGTCGGGCAATGTGTAGTTGTTGCATGGGTTAAGCTCCAGTGAGAGGATGTGTTGTAAAGGCAGTCAAGGCTTGTTCAAGCATGCCTTCTTGCAACTGGATCTGAATATCCTCTATGCTGACTGCTTCTTTGAGGTGTGCGTTGGCAAATGTGTCCGCAAAAGCACATATCTGGACAGCGAGTGATTGTCCTTCTGGATTATGATGGTTGCCGACAACATTTGTAATATCAGGAGCAATATGCCACCGTTTCAGTATCAAAGCACCTGCTTCAGCATGGTGAATGCCGTATGCTTTTTCCTCAGCAGCAACAAGCTTGTCTTCTTCAAATGAAAAAAAGTCTTGCTCAAAATATGCAAAGTCTATACGCATACTTATGATGATACGCCCAATATCATGTAATAAACCCGCCATAAACATAACATGAGGATGAATGCTTTGGACATAAGGTGGTTTGGAGGCGATATGACGGCAAATTTGCGCAACGGCAAACGCATGTGTCCAAAACCTGCGAATCATATGTATGCCAGCGGGGATAGCAAAACCATATAACAATGACATGGAGAGTGCGATATCTCCTGTGGTTTGTCGACCAAGCCTAGAAATGGCATAGTCAAGCCGACTTACAGGTGCCCCCAAGGGACTATAAAAGGATGAGTTGGCAACTTTTAGTATGGTTACCGCAGTAGCTTGGTCTGTCTCAATGATATTGGTTAAATCCTGCAGTGAAGATTGAGGGTCGTCTAAAATGCGCTGAATTTTGGCAAACCTGTCTGGTAGTGTAGGAAGGTCTTCAGTAATACTCAAAGTTTCCAATGCGGTTTGGCGTAATGTATGCTGTTGGATATTTTTCATATGATTGAGCAAGCAAAAGTAGTGCCACTAAGAGCATGGTCTATGTTTTATTTTGTGATATATGTCATTTTGTAATCGTGGTTAAGCTTCATCTTGTGGCGAAGGGTGACAAGTCGAGCAAAGCTAACTATGCTTGGCTTACTATTGATTGTATTAAAAGTTTTATAGGAGTTGATATGAAAATTGTTCGATCACTTGTTTTGGCATCATCGGTAGTGTTTGCGGGTCAGGCGTATGCCGTAACCGCTGTTGATCCAACGGCATTACTTAATCAAGCCCAGGTTCAAGCTCAAGCATCTTTTGATGGTTTGACTGAGGATTTGGCTGCTGCGGCATGGATGAATCCAAGCAACTCAGCAGAACCACACTCAGCAGGCATTATTCCTGTTGGTGTGCAAATCGCAGTAGAAGCTGCAATTCTTGATATTGATAAAACAGCATCACACTGGTCACAAATCGGCTATACGGAAGATATTTTACCTATGCCGCGTCTTCGTGCTTCTGTGGGCATTCCATTTGGTTTGGATGTTGGTGTGATGTATCTTTCAGCGGCTGATCTCAACTTGGATATGATTGGTTATGAAGTGCGCATGGCATTTGGTAATTATATTCCAGTTCCAATGCTGGAAGCGAATGTTCGTTATCACACAAGCACATTGACTGCGGGTGATTTGGAAGTTTCCAACTCTGGTTTTGCTGCCATGATTGGCGCAAACCTACCAGTAATAAAACCTTATATAGAGCTGGGTACTATGACCGCAACTTCAACACCTTCTGGTGCATTGGTTTCGGGTCCTGTGGTGTTGGTGGGTAATGAGAAAAGTTATTCCACTAGGGCTTTAGGCGCAAAGATTGAGTTGGCTTTTTTTATGATCAATGCAGAAATGGCAACGATTGGTGATAAAACATCAACTAATGTCAAACTGGGCTTTGAGTTTTAATTCTTGATACCTATTTAATCAATGATATTGACCCATCTAAAACCATTAGGTGGGTTTTTCTTGAAGCTGTACTTTTTAATGAATAATACCTGAACGAATGCTAGTTGATACAGCAATACTTAAGATGGGAATAGAAAAGCAATGCTTTTACTATCCCTATGATGTTTTAGGTAGTGATGAAAAGTAGTAAACCTTTATCTCAGCCAGCATATGCGTGTGATTCAAATGATCATGGCATCCAGGAGCCAAGGTTTCCTATTCGGGTTCGTTGGGCGATTTTTGTGGGCTTGGCAGTGTTTGCTGCTGTTGTGCTACTGGCAATCATTGTGCTTGATATGGAAAAAGATGCTTGGCTGAAGAACCAAGAAGTGCAAGCAGGCATTCAAGTACAGCGGTTGGGTGAAGAGTTAAAAATTCCCATGTTGGCGGGTAGCACCGCAGAAGTGGATTTCATTATTCAAAACTTCAGCAAGAGCATTCCTGATATTAAGGCTGTATATTTTCGTGACAAATCGGGAAACACATGGACAGTTGGTGAAACTTCAGGCGTGGAACATGTGTTGAATCAAGTTGAGCTTATAGACAAAACACGCCAATTGCCAGGTGACCATCTTTGGTTTGCCAGGCAAGTGATGTATGCAGGTGCGGAAGTTGGTGTGCTTGCTGTGCAGTATTCAGAAGCTGCGTGGGAATTGTTGGCGGGTAAGTTACTACAGCGCATGTTGTGGGCAGCGTTGTTTGTTATTTTTTTGGCAAGCTTGGTTGTGTATTGGTTGGCAGGGCGCATGAGCAAGCCTTTGGAAGAATTGGCTGAAGCTGCAAGGCATGTTGCTGAAGGAGATTATACACACCACCTGAAAGTCCAGGGTAATGATGAGTTTACGGATGCGGCCACACAATTTAATCGTATGATTGATGAATTACAGCATAAAGAGAAGATGCGAGATGTTTTGGGCCGATATTTGAACCCTGAGTTGGTTTCCGATGTGTTTGATGGAGAAGAAAGTGGAACTCTGCTCAATCGTAAGCAAGAAGTAACAGTTTTATTTGCTGATATGGTAAGCTTTACAGCTTTTTCAGAGTCCACAGAAACAGAGGAGGTCGTGGATGTTTTGAATCAGTACTTTGAGGTTTTTCACAGCATTATTGATTACTATGGTGGGCATGTGGATAAATACATAGGTGATGCCGTGATGGCCGTGTTCAATCACCCTAAAGAAACCAGGGAACACACCCGGCACGCGGTAATGGCCGGTATTGCCATGACAGTGGCGTGTAAGCGGTTGGGTATTTTGCGAAAAAATGGAGAGCCTGTATCGTTTCGTATTGGCTTAAATCGGGGTGATGTGATTGTAGGTAATATTGGTGCGGCAGAACGCCTGGAGTACACGGTTATTGGTGATGCGGTCAATGTTGCCTCGCGGATGGGTGGCCTTGGTGGCAAGGATGAAGTTGTGTTGCCTAGAGCAACTTTTGATGTGGCTGGGCAAGGCTTTGTTTATAAAGATATGGGTAAAATAGATGTAAAAGGCGTGAGCGAACCACTACAATGTGGTGTGGTTGGTGCGGAGAGTGAGAAAATCAAAGCTGATATTAGCTTTGCGGTGGCTAGAGCATTTGATATGACATTGCCAACAAGCGCGCGCGTTCTGATAGGAGACATAGATTGATGTTGCGGCTTTTGGCTTACATGATGCTTCTGTTTCTTTTAACAGCTTGTGCGGGGAATCGGGTTAGTGATTTAAGCATTTCATTGGGCTTGACTAGTGAGTATAAAGTTGCGCAAACGGCATTCCACCAAGGCTTGATTATGGATGCGCGTAAGCATTTGTTGCGTATTAAGGAAAGTGATAAGGATTATGCTGCTGCGCAGCGTTTTTTGAAAGAAAAGGTGGAGCCAGCACGCCTGAAGTTGCTTCGCTATTATGCGCGAAAAGGTAAGGCAGAGGAGAAAAAAAGACATTGGGCGAAAGCTGAGGAGGCATACCGTATGGCTGCTGAGTTGTCGCAACAGCCTAAGGCATTGTTGGCATATCAAAAAAAGATGAACCTTAAAGTCAGGCAGCTTAGGCTCAATCGCTTGTACCAGCAACGCCAGCAAGAAGATAAAGCGTGGCTTGCTTGGCAGCGTGCCTATACTCCACCCAAAGGATTGTTTGTTGATGATGCTGCTTTTGCCCATGCGCGAAAGTATGTGCGGCAAGAGTTTGAAACACATATGGATCATACATGGTCGCTTGCACAATACTATGCGCAACAGGATCAGCCTGAGTTGGCATGGTTGTATGCGGATGCTTTTTTGAGGCTTTCGCCGGGTGATAAAAAGGCGCAAGACCTGAAAAATGCCATGAAGAATGCTGTGCCGCACGGGTTTGTTTTTCCAACAGAGCAACGCCCAAAGCCCAAAAGGAAAACAATCAAGCTTGCAAAGCAAACAGTTCAAGCCAAGGATGTCGAAGCTTTGATGCAACAAGGAAAGTGGGTAGAGGCAAAGCAAAAAGCCTTGATGTTACGGGAAACAGATGCTACCGCCGCTGATCCGCTTCTTCATGATATTCAGGCGCAAATTGCCGTCATTGCCGAAAGCGCATATCAAGCAGGTAATATTGCGTTTCGAGAGGAAAATATCGATGATGCAGTGAAGCACTGGCAGCAAGCAGTACGCTTAAAGCCTGATGAACAAACTTATGTGGATAGTTTGCGCCGAGGCAAACAAATCCAAGAGCGTTTGAAAGCATTGAAAGCTGAGGAAAAATGATGATGCGTGATTCAATTGTAAAAACCCGACGCAAAACACGGCAAATTATGGTGGGCGATGTGCCCGTTGGTGGTGATGCGCCGATTGCCGTGCAGTCGATGACCAATACTTTGACAACAGATATTGATGCCACTGTAGCGCAAGTCCATGCTTTGGAAGAAGCAGGCGCAGATATTGTACGGATTTCTGTACCCGACCCTGAGTCTGCCGCGGCCATGCCTGAGATTTTGGCGCAAACCAACCTTCCTGTGATTGCAGACATTCATTTTAGCTATAAAATGGCATTACTGGCACTTGATGCAGGCGTACATGGTCTTCGCTTAAATCCTGGCAATATTGGTAGCCGTGATAGAGTGGAACGCGTGGTGAAAGCCGCGCAAGAGCGAGGTGTTTCGATTCGGATAGGGGTGAATGCGGGCTCACTGGAAAAAGAAGTAAATGAAAAATATGGTGAGCCGTGCGCTGATGCTATGGTGGAGTCAGCATTGGGGCATATTCGCATCCTTGAGGATATGAACTTTCATGACATTAAAGTCTCGCTTAAAGCGAGCAATATTCCCATGACGGTTGCAGCGTATCGTAAGCTTGCGGATAAGGTGGATTATCCTTTTCATTTGGGTATCACTGAATCGGGAAGTTTGTTTGGTGGCACGGTCAAATCATCAGTAGGGCTTGGGCTTATTCTTGCTGATGGTATTGGTGATACGATTCGAGTGTCTTTGGCGGCCGATCCCAAAGA
>JALSGX010000018.1 GCA_026982535.1 Ghiorsea sp.
CTGTGGATGGTGAAGTTACTGAAGGTGAAAGTCTTGTGGATGAATCCATGGTCACAGGTGAACCTGTTTCGGTTGAGAAGTTTACAGGTGAAAAACTCATTGGAGCAACCGTCAATGGTAATGGTTCGATGTTGATGCGCGCTGAAAAAGTGGGTGCAGATACGTTACTTTCGCAAATTGTAAACATGGTCGCTGATGCCCAGCGTTCACGCGCACCGATTCAGAAAATGGCAGATACGGTCGCAGGTTATTTTGTGCCTGTGGTGATTGTGATTGCAGCGATTGCCTTTGCAGCTTGGTATATTGTTGGCCCTGAACCCAAGCTTGCCCATGCCATGATTAGTGCTGTGGCAGTATTGATTATTGCATGTCCTTGTGCGCTGGGTTTGGCAACACCGATTTCAATTATGGTGGGGACTGGTCGCGGGGCAACGGCGGGTGTGTTGATTAAAAATGCCGAAGTCTTGGAAATCATGGAGAAGGTCAATACCGTGGTGGTGGATAAAACGGGTACGCTGACTGAAGGAAAACCCAAATTAACGACTGTGATTTCGACCTCAAGTATTCCTGAAGATGATGTGTTGATGTTAGCAGCGAGCATGGAGCGTGCTAGCGAACATCCATTGGCGGCTGCGATTGTCGTGGGTGCAGAAGAAAAAGCCTTAAAATTGCAAGACACCAAAGGTTTTACAGCCATTACGGGCAAAGGTGTGCAAGCGGTGGTGGGCGACTACTTCGTATTGTTGGGCAACGCAGGATTGATGCAAGATAATGATGTTTCGATTGCGGATGTGAGCAAGCAGGTGGAAGAACATCAGCTTGCAGGCGAGACCGTGATGTATTTGGCAGCCGATGGCAAATTGGTTGGTCTGATTGGTGTATCTGACCCGATTAAAACATCCACACCAGCAGCCATTCAAGAGTTGCGAGATGAAGGTATTGAAGTGGTGATGCTTACAGGAGATAACCACAACACTGCCAAAGCAGTCGCTGAGAAACTTGGCATCGACCGCTTTGAAGCAGATGTATTGCCCGACCAAAAAGCCAATGTGGTCAAAGCTCTGCAAGCCGAAGGAAAAATTGTGGCGATGGCAGGTGATGGCATCAATGATGCACCCGCATTAGCGCAAGCGCATGTGGGTATTGCGATGGGTACAGGCACAGATGTGGCCATGGAATCAGCAGGTGTGACGCTTATCAAGGGTGATTTAACAGGCATTGTTCGCGCACGCCGACTTTCTGCGGCAACCATGAAAAATATCCGCCAAAACCTATTCTTTGCCTTTATTTATAACTCAGCAGGTGTACCCATTGCAGCAGGTGTGCTTTACCCTGTGTTTGGGCTTTTATTATCGCCTGTGATTGCGGCGGCTGCCATGAGTTTCAGCTCTGTATCGGTGATTGTGAATGCGCTTCGTTTAAAAAATACGAAGTTGTAAAACCAATAAATGGAAAGTGAATAAGTATTGTTAGATTTTTATAGGAGAGAATTATGAGTGATTCAAAACAACCATTCTTGTCGAGGCGACAGTTTGTCAAAGGTGTAGCTACGGCAGGTGTGCTTTTGCCTTTGGCAAACACACTTGCTCCTTTCGCCTGGGCTTATGATGTGAGTGACGCAGGTAGTGTATTAAGTGGTACAACGTTTGATTTAGACATTGCACCCATGAAAGTAAATTTAACGGGTAAAGATAGTATCGCAACAACAGTAAATGGCTTGTTGCCTGGGCCAGTATTAAAGCTCAAAGAAGGTGACACTGTCACCATACGTGTGACCAACCGACTGGAAGAAATGTGCACCATCCACTGGCACGGAATCATTCTTGATGCGGAGATGGATGGCGTACCTGGCATTAGCTTTCCAGGTATCGCACCTGGAGAAACATTCGAGCATAAATTTACAGTGGTTCAACATGGAACTTATTGGTATCACGCGCATACATTAGCTGAACAAACTGGTGTATATGGTGCATTGGTTATCGAGCCACGAAACACTTCGGATGAAATAGATGTTGATCGAGATTATCCAATTATGCTCAGCGATTGGACAGATGAAAATCCAGTAGACGTGTATATGAACCTGAAAAAAATGGCAGGTTATTATAACTATCGAAACTTAACAGCAATGGACTTTATTGATGATGCGGCTCAGTTAGGCATAGGTGATGCGCTTGCCAAACGTCATGTTTGGAACAAAACACGGATGAGCCCCAATGATTTTAGTGATATATCGGCAGCGACTTATACTTATTTGATGAATGGTCAAAGCCCAGCGGGGCACTGGCATGGGACTGTGAAATCTGGAGAGACTGTGCGCCTACGCTTTATTGGCGCAGCAACAGCAACATTCTTTGATGTTCGTATACCAAGTTTAAAGATGCGAGTTATATCCACAGATGGTCAAGCTGTTCACCCCGTAGAAGTGGATGAACTACGTATTGGTTCGGGTGAAACTTATGATGTAATCGTAAAAATACCCGATGATAAGGCTTATAGCATTTTTGCTCAGGCTATGGATCGCTCAGGTTATGCATGTGGCACGTTGTCACCAATGGCTGACATGCAAGCTGAAGCACCAGAACTTGATAAACCTGTGTTATTAGATGCGGTAGATATGATGGGGGCTATGGCGCAAGGTTCGATGAGTGGCATGGGGATGCAGACAAAAGTAAAACATTCCAAAGATGAATATGGTGCAGGCGTTGATATGCGGGTGGATTCACCGCGCTTAAATTTGGATGACCCAGGCCCTGGACTTAGAGATAATGGTCGACATGTATTAACGTATGCAGATTTAAGAAGTAAAGCTGTTCCTGAAGATATGCGCTTGCCGACACAAGAAATTGAATTGCATCTCACAGGTAATATGGAGCGTTTTATTTGGTCCATTGATGGGCTAAAATTAAATGAAGCCAAACCTATTCATTTCCGAAAAGGTGAACGCATTCGTGTGATACTACACAATGACAGCACAATGATTCACCCCATGCACTTGCATGGCATGTGGTCGGATTTAGAAGCGGAAGATGGAAGCTTTCAGGTACGGAAACATACAATAGCTGTACAACCAGCTCAGAGAGTAAGTTTTTTAGTCACAGCAGATGCTGAAGGGCGCTGGGCATTTCATTGTCATTTATTGTATCACATGGCTGCAGGCATGTTTAGAGAGGTGGTGGTCGCATGAGTATCTTTAAAGTATTTTCAATATTGACGATGAGCGCATGGCTAGCTTTATCTGTTGCGCAAGCTGAAGAAATGCAAATGGATACGGCGATGGATGAAGGCAAGGTCATGCAGAAAAACGCTATGCAGGGAGGTGATGCACCAGCGGATGCACGAAGCTCGGACTACTCTGATGGTTATGAATATCGGCATATGGCAGGCTGGGAAGATACGGATGAAATCGTATTTGGTAAATTGATTGCCGACCAACTGGAGTATCGTTCAAACAATAGCGGTAATAATAGTTTGCGTTGGGATGTTCAGGGTTGGCGAGGAACTGATTATCATAAACTGTGGGTGAAGTTTGAGGGAGACCAAGAACAATCCACCAAGGTTGGCGCACTGGAGTTGCAAACATTGTACAGCCATGCTGTTAGTCCATTCTGGGATATACAGGCGGGCATACGTTTTGATCAGTCTTATGGCGCAGGAGCAAGTGATCAACGTGTTTTCGCAGTTGTCGGTTTTCAAGGTTTGGCTCCCTATTGGTTTGACCTTGAACCTGCGCTGTTTATCAGTGATAAAGGAGATGTGTCTGCTCGGATAACAGGCACGTATGATTTATTGTTTACCCAGCGTCTTATTTTGCAGCCTAGGCTTGAAATCAACCTCGCATTTTCGGATGTACCTGAGTTTGGTGTTGGTAAAGGCATTAATGATATACAGTTAGGTATGCGTTTGCGTTATGAAATGACAAGGGAGTTTGCGCCTTATATTGGTGTTGATCAACAAAAAACACTTGGGACTACGGCTGATTTCGTGAGGACGGCTGGTGAGGCGGTGAATAATGTGTCATTGATTGCAGGTTTACGATGGTGGTTTTAAGCCATGAAGGCGAACGATTTTAAAAGGACTTTGACTTGCTGTGGCTATGAACGCTTATCGTCAAAATCAACTTTTATCTTGCAGAAACAAATGATGGTACGGCATAAGGATGGGTTAAATAAATATGAAAAATAATATAACACATCAATGTGCTAATGATGTTGCACCAAAGACCTTTCGCCAAATCATACCTGCCATGAGTACGCCGTTGGCATCTATTTTTGGCAGTGGGTTTTTGGTGATTGTGCCTGTATTGGCAAGCAGTGTGGGTTCATATTCGGTGTTGGCAATGTTGGTGGTGGCACTGGTTGCTTTTCAGGCGGGTGCTGTGGTGCGGCATAATATTTTATGTGCAGAACCTGTGCTGGAGAAAGGTGAACAGCGCAGCACTGTGATGTTAGAGCGATTATCATCCTTTGCCCTTGTTGCGGCTTATATTGTGTCGATTTGTTTGTATGTACATATTTTAAGCTCATTTGTTTTGGGTGCTTTTGATTTGGATTCGAGTTTTAACAAAAGCCTGCTGACAACAATAATTATTGGTGTTATCACTTTGATTGGTGTGACAGGTGGTTTGAAACCATTGGAAAAAATGGAGAGCTGGGCATTGTATGTCACGCTAGCCATTTTGATGGTATTACTGTTTGGTTTTGCCACTTATGATGTTAATCATTACCTAACTGCCGGCAGTTTTTCGATGCCTCAAATGCCCGATCGTACTCCTTGGGAAATGATTACTATTGTGGCTGGGACTTTGATTGTGGTGCAAGGTTTTGAAACCACACGGTATCTCGGCAAAGAATTTGATAGCCAAACACGAATCATTGCATCCCGCTGGTCACAATATTTATCACTGACTGTTTATGTTGTTTTTGTGGCATTGGCATTACCAATTGTGGTGGTATTAAATGGAGATTATGCTGAAAATAGTTTGATTTTATTGGCAGCGGAAGTATCCGTGTTACTGGTTGCACCACTCATTATTGCCGCAGGGCTGTCGCAATTCTCAGCAGCAGTTGCTGACACTTTAGCCGCCACAGCCAATATGGCTGAAATCACAGTGGGTCGCATAAACCCACGTTTGGGTTATGCATTGGTTGGTGGCATGGCTATGGCATTGGCTTGGTCAGGCTCAACATTTGAAATTATTACACTGGCATCAAAAGCATTTGCTTTGTATTACCTGCTCCAATGTTGTGTTGGTTTTTCTGTGTGTAAAAATCATATTGAGCGGGTTCGCTTTATCCTCGTTGGGCTGGCGTTGCTGTTTGTACTTGTATTTGCTGTACCTACGGGATAATTGCGTTGGGTTTGTTCTGTAAGTCATTTGGAATAGGAGATGAAATGAATCAATCAAAGAAAATAAGGCTTGTGTTTAGCCTGTTGTTTACGCCGCTATTGGCAGTAGGTATTTTAACGACTGAAGCTATTGCAACAGAAGTGATGATGTATAAAAATGCAAACTGTGGATGTTGCGGTGCTTGGGCAACACACATGAAAAATCAAGGTTTTACGGTTAAAGAAATACCACGTGATGATATGGCAGCGTTGAAGAAAAAGTATGGTGTACCTGATAAATTAGCTTCTTGCCACACGGCCATTGTGGATGGTTATGTCATTGAAGGGCATGTACCAGCGGCAGATGTTACACGTTTGCTCAAAGAACGCCCTCGTATCGT
>JALSGX010000019.1 GCA_026982535.1 Ghiorsea sp.
AGGCGATAATGTTGCTATGGATGTCACATTGATTACACCTATCGCTATGGATAAGGAGCTTCGTTTTGCTATCCGTGAAGGTGGGCGCACAGTGGGCGCTGGCGTTGTAACTGATATTAATAAGTAAATTAGAGTAAGAGAGTAGAAGCGGTCACAGAGCGATCTGTTGCCGCTTTTGCCGTTACTAAAGGAAAGTAAAAAATGCGTGAACTATTGTCACTAGCGTGTGAAGAGTGCAAGCGTCGTAACTATACGACTGATAAGAATAAGCGTACCATGACTGAAAAGCTGGCATTAAAGAAATACTGTAATTTTTGCCGTAAGCATACACTTCACAAAGAAAGCAAGGTTTGAGTGAAGCAAATAGGTCAGTAGCTCCAATTGGTAGAGCGGCGGTTTCCAAAACCGCATGTTGGGGGTTCGAGTCCCTCCTGACCTGCCATTGTGATAAAATTGAGTCGAAATTAGAGGGTTAAGCATGAGTCGTATTGGTGGTGCACAAAAGTTTATGCGTGAAGTTCAGGTTGAAGCCAAGAAGGTAGTGTGGCCTGAGCGCAAAGAAACAACTCAAGCAACCTTGATGGTATTTGTGATGGTGATTTTGATTGCGCTTTTTTTATATGGCGTGGACTCTCTATTAAGTTGGCTCGTGCAGAAGGTGATATAAATGGCGAAACAATGGTATGTTGTGCAAGCGCACTCCAATTGTGAAGACAAGGTTGTTGCTGCTTTGGCAGAAAACATTGAGCGGGCTGGGTTGCAGGATTATTTTGGTGAGCTCTTGGTGCCACGGGAAGAAGTTGTCGAGCTAAAAGACGGACAAAAAGTTGTGAGCCGCCGCAAGTTTTTTCCTGGTTATGTTTTGGTGGAAATGGAACTCAATGATGAGACTTGGCATGTTGTAAAGTCCACGGAGAAGGTAAGTGGTTTTTTGGGTGGTGCAGGCAAGCCTCGTCCTATGCCGCAGGCTGAAGTGGATAGGTTGATTCATCAAATTGAAGAAGGTATTGAGAGACCTAAGCCCAAGGTATTGTTTGAAGTGGGTGAAGCTGTGCGTGTTACAGATGGCCCGTTTGCATCGTTTAATGGCCTTGTTGAAGAAGTGAATGAAGATGAAGCAAAGTTGAAGGTTAGTGTTTCAATTTTTGGTCGCCCAACACCAGTTGAGCTTGAGTACTTCCAAGTGGAAAAGGCTTAGGCACTATCAGTTTGGTCCGACAGGATGTCGGGCATACCGCACGAGCGGAAGTAGCTTGAACTTGAAAGTTACGCATAAAGACGGAAAGGCAGGAGCCTTGATGTCGGATGGAGAAAAGAAAATGGCAAAAGTGTTAGAGAAGCTGGTTAAGCTTCAAGTTCCCGCAGGGAAAGCAAACCCTGCCCCACCAGTTGGTCCTGCATTGGGTCAAGCTGGTCTGAATATCATGGAGTTTTGTAAGGCATTTAATGCCCGAACTCAGGAAATGGAAGCAGGTTTGCCGCTTCCAGTTGTGATTTCAGTCTATAAAGACAAATCATTTGATTTTGTTATTAAAACACCACCAGCATCTATCTTGTTGATGAAAGCTGCAAATATTAAGAAAGGTAGTGGTGAGCCCAATAAGAACAAGGTGGGTACGGTCACTCAGGCACAACTGGAAGAAATTGCCCAGGCTAAAATGGTTGATTTGAACTGCTATGATGTAAAAGCAGGTGCAAAAATTATTGCTGGCACAGCTCGCTCTATGGGCCTAGAGATTAAGGAGTAAGTCATGGCCAAGTTAACGAAACGCATGCAAGAAGCTCGCAAGAGTGTTCCTGAAGAAAATGTAAGTATTGCTGAAGCATTAGCAGCAGTACAGGCGCAACCCAAAGCTAAATTTGATGAGTCTATTGATGTTGCAATCAAACTGGGCGTTGATCCAAGACATGCTGATCAAATGGTGCGTGGCACTATTGCTCTTCCCAATGGTACAGGTAAAACTGCTCGCGTAGCTGTGTTTGCCAAAGGTCCTAAAGCAGAAGAGGCTGAAAAAGCAGGCGCAGATATTATTGGTGCTGAAGACTTGGCAGAAAAAATCCAGGGCGGCTTCATGGACTTTGACCGCGTTGTGGCAACGCCCGACATGATGGGTGTAGTCGGTCGTTTGGGACGAGTGCTTGGTCCGCGTGGTTTGATGCCAAATCCGAAGCTTGGCACAGTAACCATGGATGTTGCCAAGGCAGTTGAGGCTATCAAGTCTGGTCAAATTGAAGTGCGTGTTGATAAAGCAGGTGTAATTCATGCGCCCGTAGGTCGCCGCTCATTTGATGTTAAGCAATTAAGTGAAAATATTGAGTTTTTGATTTCTGAGTTGAACAGAATGAAGCCTGCAACAGCCAAGGGTCGCTATATGCAGAGCTTTGTGATTTCTGCGACCATGGGTGCCGCTGTTCGTGTGGACCTAAATAGTTTATAAAATGATTTCGTTTGCATGCTTGGTTTAGGTGTAAACAACCAGTTAATCGCATGATGTGATTAAAGAAGGATCCGTCCCAGACTACAGGCGCACTTTAGTGCTTAATCGTGAAAGCCAGTATAGATGGAGTGATAGCTCACTTGCGCGGGTCAAAAATAAGCAAGGAGGAAGAAGTGAATCGGGAAAACAAACAAACTATTGTTGATGAACTTCATGCTGCTTGGTCTGAATCAGACTCTGCTATTGTTGCGCAATACAGTGGTCTAAATGTTGCTGCTATGGGTGACCTTAGGCGTCGCTTGCATCAGACAAATGTGAATTTACGCATTGTAAAAAACACATTGGCGCGTCGTGCAGCAAAGGGTACAGGCTTTGAAGCTGCGGAAGTGTTTTTCACCGGTCCTGTTGCAATTGCATATGGTTCAGACCCAGTGGGCATGGCCAAGGCAATTTCTGACTTTGCCAAAGAAAACAAGGCCTTGGAAATCCGGGGCGGTGTTCTTGATGGGAAAGCTATAGATGCAGCGGGCATCAAAGCACTAGCGAACTTGCCGTCACGGGAAGAGCTACTTGCCAAAATGTTGGGCAGTATGCAATCCCCTATCAGCGGTTTCGTGCGCACTTTGAACGAAATTCCAGCATCGTTTGTGCGAGTTTTGGCTGCAATTCGTGACCAAAAAGAAGCATAAGCAAAATAATTTTTTGAATGTATAAAAATAACAAAACGCAAGAGGAAAAATAAAAATGGCTATTACAAAAGATGATTTAATCACAGCAATTGAAACCATGTCAGTATTGGAGCTTTCTGAGCTGGTATCTGCATTGGAAGAAAAGTTTGGCGTATCAGCGGCAGCCCCTGTGGCTGTAGCAGGGGTTGCGGCAGCAGGTGGCGGTGATGCCAGTGAAGCTGAAGAAAAATCAGAGTTTGATGTTGTGTTGACTTCGGCAGGCGATAAGAAAATCCAAGTGATTAAAGCTGTTCGTGAAGCAACTGGCTTGGGCTTGAAAGAAGCGAAAGCTGTTGTTGATGGCGCACCTGGCAATGTAAAAGAAGGTCTTTCTAAAGACGACGCTGAAGCTTTGAAAGCAAAACTTGAAGAAGCTGGCGCAACTGTAGAGTTAAAATAATTCTATATATTGCGCCCTTTGTTTGACGCAAAATAAGGCTAATTCCTTGGCAGGCTACTGCTAAGGAATTGGTCTTTTTCGCATTGTAGTTTGAGTTTGAAGTATTATAGATTTAGAAAGACAAGATTTAGAGGTAACCCATGGCTAAACAGGCAATCGTGAAGCGTATCCGCAAGAACTTTGGTAAAATTGATTCCGTCATTCAAATGCCAAACATGCTACAGCTGCAATTGAGCTCATACCAAGAGTTTGTTGGTGTAGGTTCAGGCTCAACAGATATTGGCGGTTCGCGCTTGGCATCTGTATTTGCTTCTGTATTTCCTATTCGTGATTACTCAGGTAGTGCTGAGTTGCATTTTGAGGGCTTGGAATATATGGAGCCTCGTTATGATCTTGAAGAGTGCCTTCGCCGTGACCTTACATTTGCACTTCCTGTTAAAGTAAAATTGCGTCTTAAAACATATGAGCAAGACGGCAGCAAAGGCAAGAAACGCAAACTTAAAGAAGTCCGTGACCAAACTGTATATATGGGCGAAATTCCATTAATGACTGATCACGGCTCTTTTGTCATTAATGGAACAGAGCGTGTTATCGTATCGCAAATGCACAGATCACCGGGTGTGTTCTTTGATCATGACCGTGGTAAAACACACGCTTCTGGCAAACTGTTGTTCAAGTCACGCATTATTCCTTACCGCGGCTCATGGTTAGACTTTGAGTTTGATGCTAAAGACAAACTATACTTTCGGATTGATTTGCGCCGTAAAATGACAGCGGGTATTTTGCTTAAGGCCTTGGGCCTAAGCACACAGGATATTCTTAATCGTTTTTATCATCGCCGTACCTATAGAATAACTGAAGATGGCTATCAGGTAAAGTTTGACGCAGAACTTTTCTTGGGTAGTCGGGCCGTTCGTGATATTGAAATTGATGGGAAACGCATTGTTGCTGAAGGTAAAAAAATCAACCGCGTTGCCATCAGGAAGCTAACGGAAGCAGGTGTACAGTGGTTAGATATTCCTGAGGAAAACTTGATTGGTGAAGTCACAGCACAACCTGTCATGCTTGCAGGTGATGAAATGCTTTTGGATGTAAATCATGAAATTACAGCGGACACTTTAGAAGCATTGCGTACGGCAAATGTTCAAGAATTTGAATGCTTATTCATTGATGCTTTTAGCCGTGGTCCGTGGTTGGCTGATAGCGTGCGTATGGACATGGTACAGTCTAAGGAAGAGGCTCAAGTTGAAATTTATCGCATGATGCGCCCTGGTGAGCCGCCAACAGTAGAAACTGCAAAAGCGTTATTTGAGTCCATGTTCTTCGACAAGTCGCGCTATGACCTTTCACGCGTGGGCCGTATGAAGCTGAATAGCAGGTTAAATATTTCAGACGATGATGTGCCACTAAGCCAAGGTACCTTGCGCGTTGAAGATATTTTGTTAACTGTGGATACTTTGCTGAAGTTGCGTGATGGTATAGGCGAGGTGGATGATATTGATCACTTGGGCAACCGCCGTCTTCGTTCTGTGGGTGAGTTGCTTGAGAATCAAATCCGTATTGGTCTGATTCGTATGGAGCGCGCCATTCGTGACCGTTTGAGCACAACTGAGATTGTCGATATGACACCATCTGATTTGGTCAATTCCAAGCCATTGATTGCTTCTATCCGTGAGTTTTTTGGCTCTTCACAGTTGTCGCAATTCATGGATCAAACCAATCCACTGTCAGAAGTCACGCACAAACGCCGTCTTTCAGCGCTTGGTCCAGGCGGTCTTTCGCGTGAGCGCGCGGGTTTTGAGGTGCGTGATGTGCACCCAACACACTACGGGCGTCTATGTCCAATCGAAACACCTGAAGGTCCGAATATCGGTTTGATTAACTCACTATCATCATTTGCTAAAGTGAACGACTTTGGCTTTATTGAGACGCCATATCGTCAAGTTAAGGATGGCAAGGTGACACGCGAAGTGGTTTACTTGTCAGCGATTGATGAGGCAGGTCTTATCATTGCTCAGGCGAATGCCAAAGTGAATGAGCAAGGTGAGTTTGAGGCTGAGTTTGTTCAATGCCGACAAGACGGTGAGTTCTTGATGGTGCCGCCAAAAGAAATTGACTGCATGGACATTTCACCTTCTCAAGTGGTATCTGTTTCTGCGGGGCTTATTCCATTTTTGGAGCATGATGATGCAAACAGGGCATTGATGGGCTCCAACATGCAACGCCAAGCAGTACCTTTAGTGCGGGCCGAAAAGCCGCTTGTCGGCACAGGGATGGAGGCAGAAGTTGCCAGAGACTCTGGTGTGTCTGCGGTTGCGCGTCGGGGTGGCGTTGTAGAGCGTGTTGATGCGTCACGCATTGTTGTCCGTGTTGCAGACGATGAGCAGATTGAAGGTGAGCCAGGCATTGATGTGTATCGTTTATTCAAATACCGTCGCTCAAACCAAAACACATGCTTTAATCAGCGACCCATTGTAAAAGTGGGCGATGTGATTGCCAAAGGTGACATTATTGCTGATGGTCCATCGACTGATCGTGGCGAGCTAGCACTTGGGCGCAATGTACAAGTAGCTTTGATGCCTTGGCGTGGATACAACTTTGAGGATGCGATCGTCATTTCTGAGAAGTTGGTAAAAGATGATGTTTATACATCCATTCACATTGAAGAACTTACCTGCGTTGCACGGCAAACTAAGCTTGGTGATGAAGAAATTACCAGTGATATTCCTAATGTAAGCGAAGATGCGCTCCGGCACTTGGATGAATCAGGTATTGCCTTTGTTGGTGCTGAAGTGAAAGCTGGTGATATTTTGGTGGGTAAAATTACCCCCAAAGGTGAGAGCCAGCTATCCCCAGAAGAAAAGTTGTTACGCGCAATTTTCGGTGAAAAAGCTTCGGATGTTCGTGACTCATCATTGCGGGTGAAGCCTGGCGATGAAGGTGTGGTGATTGATGTGCAAGTCTTTACTCGTCGTGGTGATGAAAAGAATGCTCGTGCCAAGTCGATTGAAGAAGCATCAGTTGAGCAGCTTTATACCGACAAGGAAGAAGAACGGCGCACATTGGAAGAAAATGTGCGACAGCGTTTACAAGCTTTGTTGACTGGTCAAAAAGCGGTTAAAGTCAAAGGATTGAACAAGGGTGATAAAATACCAGCTGATCACTTGGCATCATTAACAGTGAAAGACTTATCATCATTATCGGTAGATGATGATGAAATCAATGCGCAAATTGCCTCCATTCTGAGTAATATGGATGAAGAGCGTGCGCGGGTTGAAACGCGTTTTGAAGAAAAAGTTGCCAAGGTGCGAGAAGGTTCTGAATTAAAGCCTGGCGAATTGATTGTGGTCAAAGTATTTATTGCTGTGAAGCGCAAACTTCAACCTGGTGATAAGATGGCGGGTCGGCATGGTAACAAAGGTGTGATTTCAGTGATTGTGCCTGAAGAAGATATGCCGTATGCCGCAGATGGTACAAGTGTTGATGTTTGCCTAAACCCGTTGGGTGTTCCATCACGGATGAATATTGGTCAAATCTTTGAAGTACACATGGGTCATGCCGCTAAAGAGCTTGGTCGTCGTTTGGATGAAATGGTACGGGCAAATGCTGCAACAGAAGACTTGCGTTCCTATTTGTTGGAGATTTATGAAAACGATGATAAAGCTGTTGCTTCCATTCAGAAAATGGGGGCAAAAGAGCTATTGGATTTTGTAGATACATTAAAAGATGGTGTGCCGATTGCAACACCCGTTTTTGATGGTGCTAAAGAAGCCGATATTACACGCATGTTGGATTTGGCAGAAGTCGACTTGGATGGCCAAACCGAGCTGTATGATGGCTATACAGGTGAGAAGTTTGATCGCCCTGTCACTGTGGGTCAGATGTATATCTTGAAACTTCATCACCTGGTTGATGAAAAAATTCACGCGCGGTCAACAGGTCCTTACTCTTTGGTTACTCAGCAACCATTGGGTGGTAAAGCACAGTTTGGGGGTCAGCGTTTTGGAGAGATGGAGGTGTGGGCATTAGAAGCCTATGGTGCATCTTATACTTTACAAGAAATGTTGACGGTTAAAGCAGATGATGTTCAAGGTCGCACAAAAATGTATGAATCCATTGTGCGTGGTGAAATGTCGTTTGAGGCAGGAATTCCAGAGTCCTTTAATGTGATGGTTAAGGAAATGAATGCTTTGGGTATTGACATGTCTATGGTGAAAGAATCAACAGAAGGCGAAGGAGAATAATCATGCAAGAATTATTTAAATTATTCCAAAAACCAAGTCGTGTTGAAGACTTTGATGGCCTTCGTGTTGGCTTGGCCAGCCCTGAAAAAATCCGCTCATGGTCGTATGGCGAAGTGAAAAAGCCAGAAACCATCAATTACCGCACATTTAAGCCTGAGCGGGACGGTTTGTTTTGTGCTAAAATCTTTGGTCCGATTAAAGATTATGAATGCTTGTGTGGCAAATACAAACGATTGAAGCATCGTGGCGTGGTGTGTGAAAAGTGTTCGGTTGAAGTGATTCAGTCCAAAGTTCGCCGTGAGCGCATGGCACATATCGACCTGGCTGCACCTGTAGCCCATATCTGGTTTATGAAATCATTGCCTTCGCGTATTGGTCTCCTGCTTGATAAAACGCTTAAAGAGCTAGAGCGCATTTTGTATTTTGAGTCTTATGTAGTGCTTGATCCAGGGTTAACATCTTTGGATCAATATCAACTTTTAACGGAAGAAGAGTACATTGAAGCCTTTGAAGAGTATGGTGAAGAGTTCCGTGCTGCGATGGGTGGTGAAGCACTTCGTGAAATGTTGAAAAATATTGATTTGGAAGAAGAGCGCCAATCGTTGCGTGCGCAAATTGCAGCCACCAAAGCGGTGACCAAATTAACCAAGCTAACCAAGCGCCTGCAAACCATTGAAGCGATGATTGGTTCTGGCAACCGCCCTGAGTGGATGATTATGGAAGTGATTCCCGTATTACCACCAGAAATTCGCCCATTGGTTCCATTGGATGGTGGGCGATTTGCAACTTCAGATTTGAATGATTTGTATCGTCGCGTCATCAACCGCAACAACCGTTTGAAACGATTGTTGGAGTTGAATGCACCTGAAATCATTACGCGCAATGAAAAGCGGATGTTGCAGGAGTCAGTGGATGCGTTATTTGATAACGCGCGTCGCTCCAAACCTATTGTTGGCAATAATCGCCGTCCTCTGAAGTCGCTATCGGATGTGATTAAGGGTAAACAAGGTCGATTCCGCCAAAACTTGTTAGGTAAGCGTGTGGACTACTCGGGGCGCTCGGTGATTGTGGTGGGTCCTGAGCTGAAGTTACATCAGTGTGGCCTACCAAAAATCATGGCGCTGGAGCTGTTTAAGCCGTTTATTTACCACAAGCTTGAGCTGCGTGGGCTGGCAACAACCATTAAACAGGCGCGTAAACTTGTAGAGCAAGGGATTCCAGAAGTGTGGGATATTTTAGCAGAAGTCATTCATGAGCACCCAGTCATGCTCAATCGCGCGCCCACATTGCACAGATTGGGTATCCAAGCCTTTGAACCAGTGTTGATTGAAGGTAAGGCGATTCAACTGCATCCGCTTGTTTGTACTGCTTTTAATGCGGACTTTGACGGCGACCAAATGGCGGTGCATGTGCCACTATCCATTGAGGCACAGATGGAAGCCCGTGCCTTGATGATGGCATCCAACAATGTGTTGTCACCAGCTACGGGTAAGCCAGTGATTGTGCCAACGCAGGATATGATTCTGGGTTTGTATTATTTAACTCGTGAGCGCCCGTTTGAGCCAGGTGAAGGCATGGTGTTTGCCTCACCAGATGAGGTCATGCTTGCTTATGATAAGGAAATTGTGCGCATACACACGCGCATCAAGTGTCGTATTCGAGGCAAGGTTGAAGATACCACAGTTGGTCGCGCTATTGTCTCCACTGTGTTGCCAG
The DNA here is from genome assembly GCA_026982535.1 of Ghiorsea sp. Classification (GTDB taxonomy): domain Bacteria; phylum Pseudomonadota; class Zetaproteobacteria; order Mariprofundales; family Mariprofundaceae; genus Ghiorsea. The sequence goes on from JALSGX010000019.1 coordinate 9,527, forward strand.
AGCAGATTCCATTTTCAAGTATCAATCGTGTATTGGGTAAAAAAGAAGTGGGCAAGCTTATTGAGCAATGTTTTGTTGCAGCAGGGAATAAGGCAACAGTTTTGCTTGCAGATCGCTTAAAACACTTGGGTTATACTTATGCAACTCGATCTGGCGCATCATTTTGCCTTGGTGATGTGATTATACCAGATGATAAAGCCCCTCTTGTCGAAGCGACCGAAAAAGAAGTGCAAGAGGTACAGCAGCAATATCGGGATGGTTTGATTACGGCTGGTGAGCGCTATAATAAAGTGATTGACTTGTGGACCAATACCACGGAAAAAGTGGCACGATCCATGATGGAGAACTTGCAAACAGAAGTTGTTCGCTCATCTGATGGCAAGCAATCTGAAGAGATGACCACATTTAACTCAGTATATATGATGGCAGACTCTGGCGCTCGTGGCTCAGCACAGCAGATTCGCCAGCTAGCGGGTATGCGTGGGTTGATGGCAAAGCCTGATGGCTCCATTATTGAAACCCCGATTACGGCAAACTTCCGTGAAGGTTTGACGGTATTACAATACTTTATCTCTACCCATGGTGCGCGAAAAGGTCTCGCAGATACAGCGCTTAAAACTGCAAACTCAGGTTATTTGACGCGCAGGCTTGTTGATGTGGCTCAGGACTCTGTGGTTCGTGAGCAAGATTGTGGTACGCAAACAGGCATTACCATTTCTGATTTGGTTGATGGTGGAGAGGTGATTGAGTCCATGTCTGAACGCGTCCTTGGTCGTGTACTGCTTGAGGCTGCGATTGATCCACTTACAGGTGCTGAAATTGCTCCAGCAGGCACGATGATTAATGAGGATTTGGTTGAGCAAATTGAAAAATCAACCATTGAATCACTTCGTATTCGCTCTGTATTGACATGTGAAGCTGAGGAAGGTGTTTGTGCAACATGTTATGGACGCGATCTTGCGCATGGTACACCCGTTGCTATGGGCGAGGCTGTGGGTGTGATTGCAGCACAGTCTATTGGTGAGCCAGGTACGCAATTAACCATGCGTACTTTCCATGTAGGTGGTACAGCATCGCGCTCAACTGAGGCGGCATCTGTTGAATCCAAGTTTAATGGTACAGTTCAACTTGAACATGAAATTGTCGTGACGGACACACAAGGTGCTGAAATTGTGATTAACCGACATACTGAGTTGTTGGTATTGGATAACAATGGTAAAGAAGTGGAGCGTCATCGCATTCCATATGGTGCTCGGTTGCTGGTGAAGTCTGGTGATAAGATCGAGAAAGGGAAAACCCTTGTGGAATGGGATCCATACACCATGCCTTTGATTGCTGAGGTGGATGGTAAAGTTCGCTATGTTGATATTGAAGAAGGAAAAACCATTCGTGAAGAAGTGGATGAAGTGACTGGTATGTCAAGTCGTGTTGTGATTCAAGGCTCTGATGCCGCTTCAGCAGCACTGCGCCCACAAATGCAGCTGGTTGACCCTAAGGCTGCGGATGATGAGCCTATTATTATTGCGCGAACCAATGTTCCAGCACGCTATTTCTTGTCGCCAGGCGCTATTCTGAATCGTGAAGATGGTGAAGAGGTTCGTGCGGGTGATGTGTTGGCACGGATTCCACGAGAAACATCAAAAACCAAGGATATTACAGGTGGTTTGCCGCGCGTGGTTGAATTGTTTGAAGCACGCAAGCCCAAAAACTTGGCATTTATTGCTGCGGCAGATGGTACGATTGTGTTTGGTAAAGATATTCGTGGTAAGCGCCGCATTTATATTGAACCTGATGATGGTGGTGATGCGATTGAGTATCAGATTCCGAAAGGCTCCCATATTAGTGTTCAGGAAGGTGATCGTGTTCGATGCGGTGAGCGTTTGATGGAAGGTTCACCTGCACCACATGATATTTTGCGAGTGCTGGGTATTGAAGCTCTTGCAACTTATCTAACGGATGAGGTACAAGAAGTTTATCGTTTGCAAGGTGTAAAAATCAATGACAAGCATATTGAAGTCATTGTTCGCCAAATGATTCGCCGGGTACAAATTACTGACCCAGGTTCTTCAACTTATGTCGAAGGCGAGCAGGTTGAGCGTAAGCAGGTATTGCGCCAAAACCGTAAGCTTGAAGCAGAAGGCAAAGCGCCAGCGCGTTTTGAGCCTGTTTTGCTTGGCATCACCAAAGCATCGTTGAATACGGAGTCATTTATTTCTGCCGCATCATTCCAAGAAACCACGCGTGTGATTACGGAAGCAGCCTTGGCTGGTAAAGTGGATTGGTTGCGTGGTTTGAAAGAGAATGTGATTCTTGGTCGTTTACTCCCCGCGGGAACAGGTATGGCGGTACGCAATGCGCCAAAACCTACCACTGATGAAGGAACGGATGTTGTAGTGGATGCCCCGGAAGCAGGAACGATGATGGATGATGTTTCGCAAGTCGAAGTTGATGCTGATGTTGGTGAAGAAATGAAATCACAAGAGGAAGCTTAACCATAAAAAGGCAGCATTGGCTGCCTTTTTATTTTTCAGGGCTATAGTGTTGCGCATAGACGGTGAGAGGTGAGTGATGTTACAAAAGCTTTTTGGAATGTTTTCGAGGGATATTTCTATTGACTTAGGTACAGCCAACACACTGATTTATGTGCGTGGTGAAGGCATTGTGCTCAATGAGCCTTCGGTTGTCGCTGTGTATGAAGGTGGAGGACCAAAAAACCGTAAAGTTTTGGCAGTTGGGGAAGATGCTAAACGCATGTTGGGTCGTACGCCTGATTCCATTCGTGCTATTCGCCCGCTTAAAGATGGCGTTATTGCGGACTTTGTGATTACAGAGGAAATGCTGAAGCAGTTTATCCGCAAAGTGCATAAGCGAGCATGGGGAATTTCGCCGCGTATTGTGATTTGTGTACCTTATGGCTCCACACCTGTTGAACGCCGCGCAATTCGTGACTCAGCACTGAATGCTGGTGCGCGTCAAGTGTTTCTCATTGAAGAGCCCATGGCAGCTGCGATTGGCGCAGACTTGCCGGTTACAGAAGCCAATGGCTCTATGGTGGTGGATATTGGTGGTGGTACAGCAGAAATCGCGGTGATTAGTTATGGTGGTATTGTTTATTCGAAGTCTGTGCGCGTGGGTGGTGACAAGTTTGATGACGCAATTGTAAACCACTTGCGCCGTAAATACAGCCTGTTGGTGGGTGCGCCAACTGCAGAACGCATCAAAATGATGCTTGGTAGTGCTTGTGCGCAAGAAACCCGCCGTGAAATGGATGTGAAAGGAAGAGACTTGATCAATGGCGTACCTAAAAATTTGACGCTGGATGATTCTGACATTCTTGAAGCGTTGATTGAACCTGTGAACGCAATAGTTGAAGGTGTGAAGGTATGCCTTGAGCAAACGCCGCCAGAGCTGTCCGCAGATATCGTGGATAAAGGCATTGTATTAACGGGTGGTGGCGCGCTGCTAAGGGGCTTGGATACATTGCTTCGTGATGAAACTGGTCTGCCTGTTACGATTGCTGATAACCCGCTGGACTGTGTTGTGGTTGGCAGTGGGCGTGTATTGGAAGAGCTTGATAAGATGCGTGGCGTTTTGTTTGAAGAATGAAGCGGGGGAACCGTTTACCCTTCAAAAGTGCTTACATATGGTGGGTTTTTGTTTTTCTCATCATTATTATGGTGTCTTTCAGGTACCCAGTAGGGCAGCACCTTAATCTTGCCATCGCACCATTATTACATACCATACAAGCTCCTGTTCGCTGGTATCAGAGCTTTTCATTATGGTTTGAAAGCAGACAGAGCTTGCATACGGATTATTTAAATTTGCAAGAAATGGTGGCTAAGCAGCAAGCTAAAAACCTTGAAGCCAAAGTACTGCGAATAGAAAATGAACAGCTTCGCCAGTTTCTAGAAATTCCGCAAATTCAAGGTTATGTGTGGCGTGTTGCAAGTGTGGTTAGTCGAGGTCCTGAGCAAAAAAGCCGAAGACTAATGGTGCAGATTGAGCAAGCAGAACAGGATGATGTCCTTGTTTCACATGAAGGTTTGGTTGGTCTTGTTGCTTCGGCTAATGCTACGCATGCTGTGGTTCGCACCATCCTTGATGCGTCGGTTACTGTACCTGTAACGATGGCTGATAGCAATTTGGCAGCATTGGTGCGTGGCGATGGTCAACACTTGCAGGTTGATTTTGTGCCTCTGGCACAAGCACCAAGTGTAGGTGATATATTGGTGACCAGCGGTGCGGGAGGGGTGTTTCCCGTGGGTCTTCCTGTTGCGAAAGTACTAAAAGTTCACCCTGTGCCAGGGGGGATATTTGCTGAGGTGCTAGCAACGCCAGTGGCAACATGGCAGCGTGATGCTTGGTTTGCTGTTGTGCATAGAACACATCAAATCAAAAACAGTTTTCAGAAATGAAGTGGTTTTATCTTGGGCTTGCCGCATGTTTTGGCTTACTTCTTAATCTTAGCTTTGCGGGTCAATTGGTGCAGCCAGATTGGTGCTTTGCGATTTTGTTGGGCGTATTATTGAGTCGTTATGAGACATGGTTTTGGGTGCTACCTATGATTGGTATTCATGATTTGCTCATATTCTGGTCGGTGTGGGTGACTTTCCCCTTTGCTTCATTTGCTGCCATGATTTTGATATATGCTGACATACAGATTGCACCAGGGCAACCACAACGATGGGTCGCATTGTCGTTGAGTTGCTTGCCCTTATTGTTTACAGGTATTGATATGGTTTCATGGCTGTTAACACTGACCTTGACCATTTGGGTGTGGTTTTTGTTATCGACCAAGCGGGAGAAGGTCTGTGTGGAGCCAGCTTGAAATACGCCAGCGTTATAATGGGCGTATTTACCTGTTTTTGGCTGTGGTTCTCTTGCTGCTGTTGCTGCTTTTTTGGCGCATGGTTCAACTACAGTGGGTCCAATATAGTCAACATTTGGTTCAGGCTGAAGATAATCGTATCCATGTATCCCCCATTTTGCCAACACGAGGCATATTAACGGATAGAAATGGTGATGGTTTAGCAATTAATAAGGTTTCGTATAAAGTAACCCTTATTCCTGAGCGTGTTGAACATATGGAAAAAACCATGACATCTGTGCAAACGATAATGGGGTGGACAGATACTCAGGTTGAACGGATGAAGCGGCGCATACAACGCTCCAGGTCTGATCGTGCAGTATTGCTTAAAGATCAATTGACTTGGCAAGATGTCGCGCCGCTTGCGGCACGCTTACATCAGTATTCAGGTCTTAATGTGGAGGCGGGTACGCATAGGGTTTATCCGCATGCTTTGGAAACAGCGCATATGGTTGGGTATTTATCACTTGCTCGAGATGTGGATGTCCAAAAAGGCTATTTGCGTATCGAGTATGTTGGTCGAAGTGGTTTGGAGCGAATCTTTGAATCACGCCTGCATGGCAAGCTGGGTTATAAACATGAGGAAGTTAATGCTCGAGGAAGGCGGGTTGCCGTGCTTAAAACAATACCACCAGAAATGGGTGAAAATATTCAATTAAGTATAGATATTGGTTTGCAACATGTTGCAGCACAATCCCTTCAAGGTCAAACAGGGGCTGTGGTTGTCATGGATGTGCATACGGGTGAAGTGCTAACCCTGCTAAGTTTACCTGGTTATGATAGTAATAAGTTTATTACAGGTTTGGGTAATGCGCAGTGGAAAGCGTGGCTGGAAGATATTGAGAAGCCACTGTTAAACCGAACCACTCAAGCCGCTTACCCGCCTGCATCAACCTTGAAAATGGTAACAGGTTTTGCAGGGTTGGCAGAAGGTATTCGTTTAGCAAATGAAAGTACGCAGTGTAAGGGTTATGTGGAGCTTGCTGACCGAAGGATTCGCTGTTGGAAAAAGAAAGGGCATGGTCGGGTTGATTTGCATGATTCTTTGGTCCATTCATGTGATGTGTTTTTTTATGAGTTGGGTGACGCATTAGGTATGCCGCACCTATCCAGAGCGATCCGTCTTTGGGGGTTTGGAGAAAAAACAGGTATCAACTTGCCCCCTGAAGCCAGAGGCAATGTGCCAGCAGATAGACACCCATCTGGGCGGAAATGGTATCGTGGCGAGACGATGATTACGGCGATTGGACAAGGCTCAACAACGGTAACACCGATACAAATGGCAAGGTTTGCAGCTGCCATTGCTAATGGCGGCAAGATTCTTACCCCGCTTTTGGAGAAAGGGGAAGAAGTCAAGGTTATTCGTCACATTGAGGTTGATGAAGCTGATTTATATCAAGTGCGTCAAGGTATGCGTGATGTGGTTGCGGATTCCAAAGGTACGGCTTATTGGCAACTTTCAGGAGCCAAGTGGTCAGTGGCGGGAAAAACAGGGACGGCACAAGTGGTTAAAATGTCGGATGATGATGAGCGTTCATTTTCGGATGCCAGGCACCATCAAGATCATGCCTGGTTTATGGGGTATGCGCCTTATGAAAATCCAAAAATTGCCTTTGTTGTATTTGTAGAACATGGTGGACATGGTGGTAGCGCGGCAGGTCCTGTGGCCAAGGCGATTGTGGACTACTGGGCAGATAAAACGAAAGCGCAATCAACAACAAAAGCGAAGACACAGCCATGATACATACATTAAAAAAAGCAGATAGGTTGTTGCTAGCTTGTGTTGTGCTACTGGCAGTGATTGGCTTAATGACATTGTTTGCCGCTGTGCATTCAGGAGAGCTAACGGTTTGGTATAAGCAATTGGTATATTGGGCAGTGGGCATGCTGGCAATGGTGCTGGTCTGCTTTGTTCCTTTACGCTTTGTGGGCTTGTTGGCTTGGCCAATTTATATGCTTGCTTTGCTTGCCCTGGTGCTTACCCCCTTGCTTGGTGATGTTCACATGGGTGCGAGGCGATGGTTGGACTTAGGCATTGTAAACCTACAATCTTCTGAACTGATGAAGTGGGCGCTGCTTTTATTGCTTGCTTATTGGTTTGCCACACGAGAGGCATCGTCGGTTAAGGATTTGAGCGTGGCTTTGGTGTGTACCATTGTACCTGCGGCATTGATTGTGATTCAGCCTGATTTAGGGACAACGCTTGTGCTGCTAACGGCTGCAATGGTTGTGATTTTAGTTGCAGGCTTCCCATGGAAGTGGTTTATGGGTTTGCTTGTGCTTAGTCCTTTTGCAGGCTATGTGTTGTGGCACAATATGCACGACTACCAAAAAGGTCGTGTCTTAAGCTTTTTAAGCCCTGAATCAGACCCTTTGGGTAAGGGTTATCATGTGATTCAATCGACTATTGCAATTGGCTCTGGTGGGCTATTTGGCAAAGGCTTTCTTGAGGGAAGTCAATCGCGTCTGCATTTTTTACCCGAGCAACACACCGACTTTATTTTTGCTGTGCTGGCTGAAGAAGGTGGGCTTTTGGCAGCAACAGTGTTGTTTATTTTGTATGCTGTGTTGATTTCACGCATTTTGGCGATTGCGCTTAGGGCGCATACCCGGTTTGGTGGTTTGTTATGCGTGGGCATTGCGACCATTTTCTTTCTCTATGTCTTTGTGAACATAGGCATGGTATCAGGTATGTTACCTGTGGTTGGCGTGCCATTACCATTTATCAGTTATGGTGGCTCAGCATTATTGAGCATGTTGTTGGCGATGGGCTTGGTACTGCGGGTAAGCATTGAGTCTGCAGATAAGGTGGGCTGGCAGAGGCCTGGAAGTCCTTTGCTTTAAGTATCGCAATTGCCCCATCAGGTAGCTTGTAGGCAATGCTTTTTAAGACATGCTGTATGGTCAAACGCATGATTACTTCCAACTTGTCTGGTTGCCAACTTCTTGGAGAAGCTTTAAGCCATTATTCGCTGCTGGTTTTTAGTATTTTCTCGGCTAAAGCTTGTGCTGCAACATAATGGATTTTACCCGTACCCAGAAGTGGCACTTCGGAGACATACAGGAATTGGCGAGGAACATGGAGCTCGCTTACACCATGTTCGTGTGCGCATTGAATGAGATCTTTACGGCTTGGTTTTTCAAGCGTACTCATCAGTATAATTCTTTCGCCTTTACCCGCGTCAGGGAATGCGAGCGCAATATGGTCATGGTCTGGCCAGCAGTGTCGGCAAAGCTCTTCTACTGCAGTGAGAGAAACCATTTCACCTGCAATTTTGGCAAAGCGCTTGGCACGCCCTTGGATACTTAAAAAACCTTCATCATCAATAGCAACAATATCCCCTGTGTCGTACCACCCATCTTCAGGGGGCTGTAATACGCCAGGGTTGTTGTGCATCAAGTAGCCTTTCATCACATTGGGCGCTTTAATGAACAGGCGACCGCCATCGGAAATGCCAGGTACATGTTCCAAGCGGTATTTCATGCCCGGCATAAAACGCCCTACAGAACGCGATTTATAGTGCATGGGGGTATTCACTGAAATCACAGGTGCCGCCTCTGTTGCGCCATAGCCTTCAATAATGCGAATGCCAAACTTGTGCATCCATGTGTCGCGTGTTTCATCTTGGAGCTTTTCAGCACCTGCTACAGCATATTTCATGGTATGGAAGTCGTAGGGGTGGGCGTGCTTGGCGTATGCGGATAGAAACACATTGGTGCCAAATATAATGGTGGCATCAATATCATATGCGATTTCTGGAATGATTTTATAGTGTAAAGGTGATGGATAAAAAAAGGTTTTGATACCATTGAGTGTGGTTAGCATAGACCCTGCTGTTAGCCCAAAAGAGTGGAAAAAAGGCAGGGCATTTAGGCAGATATCTGTGGCGTTAAAAGGGATGCAGGCGGATACTTGCGCAATGTTGGCAAGGATGTTTTTGTGGGATAAGACGACCCCTTTGGGTATGCCTTCAGAGCCAGAAGTAAAGAGTACGACGGCAGCATCAGAAGCGTCCACATGTTTAATCAGCCTGCAAACACCCAGAGACGGGAACTTTGCCATCCATAATCCTTTGAGTTTATGCACAAGGGATAATTTTTCTCTAAGGTCTTCTAGGTAGATAACATTGGCTTTCTTTTCAATAGCTGTAATCAAATGTTCAAGTTCACCCGCCTCGATAAACTTCCTTGAGGTAATCACAGTTTGTATGGTGGCGGTTTCTAAGGCGGCAGTGGTAGCGCTTTCTCCCATGGTAAAGTTTAATAGAGCGGGCACTGCTCCTCGGGCATGTATGGCAAAAAAGGTGATATAGCACCCATTCACATTGGGTAGTAGCAGTCCTACACGCTCACCATGCTTGATAGACTGGGGCAAAAGCTGCTGCAATATCATGGCGCGCGTGAATATATCACTGTATGTCAGTGGTGTGCGTTCTAAATCCTCAATAATTTTATGATTCTTGCCATGTGTTTGAGCTGCCTCAAGCAGCTTGTCCCAAAGGCGCATGGTGCAGTTGGATGTTTCAAACAGCATATCACGCATGATGTTTTCAATAGCTTCTGTACCTTTTTTTCTTCGTTCATGGTTGCTGATGTTGTCAGGGAGGTTTAGCTTTCTCGGGGGAAGGATGTCTAGGCTGATTTGAGGAAACCAACGCAGTTTGAGTCGCCCTTGCATCTGAGAGAAAGGTGTAAATTGCGCGCCATTGATACGAACAGGTAAAACTTCTGCATTGGCTTTGTCGGCAATCAGAGCAGAGCCAGGATAGATTTTCATTAAAGACCCGGTGTTTGATATGCGACCTTCGGGGAAGATAACGACTTTGTTGCCTTCTTTGATATGCTGGATGATGGCTTTCATTGCCATAGGGTCATCATGATTCACGACAAAAACAGGCATGGTTTGTTTAATGGGTGTAAACCACCATGTATTGTAATATTTGCTGTGGATACCAAAGCTGATGGGTCGTGGTAGAAATAGGCCGAGCAACATGCCATCAAGGAAAGAGACATGATTGGCAACGATTAAGGTTTTATCATCAGCCTGATTGAAATTTTCAATGCCTCTGACCTTCACGCGGTAGAAAATCTTGAACAATACTTTGGTTAAGAACATCAGTAGTTTCATGGTTATACTCCTTGGAAAGGGGGGGCAAACTTGGTCGCCCACACTGGGATTATCACTTGTTATGTTGTGACTCATCACGAAGACACCTATGATGTCTATGTCAGTTGCTTTAACCGCGAAACCCAAGTGTTACACGAGGGCTTGAGCAGCTTGTTTCTTTGTGATGTAGCAAGACTACTCCCTTGCTGTAAGCTTGGGGAGTGATGCTTGCAAAGTCAAGTGTAGTTGGTCGCGTCTAAGCTTTATGGCATAGCCTTGATGTTTTATAGACATGGATTATGCTTGGGCTACAAATTTTGAGAGAGGAGGATGTGATGAACAGGATTGCTGTCTTATTGTTTGTGATGATGTTCAGCATGTTTGGTTTTGTGCATACTTCTACAGCATCAGATAAAGTTAATATTAACACTGCGTCGGTGCAGGAGTTGCAATCGGTTAAAGGCATTGGTGAGAAAACAGCTCAAGCTATTGTGAAGTATCGTAAAAAGCATGGCGCATTTTCAAGTGTTGCAGAGCTTAAGCATGTCAAAGGCATTGGTGAAAAGAAGCTTTCAAAGATGCAAAAGGCTTTAACAGTGGGCAAAGCATCTTCAAAGCCAAAGAAAAAAGACAAAAAGAAACAGGAAGAAGGCTCAAAAAACAAGTAAATAAAGTTTTGTTTTCGTAATTGAAAGCAGGTCTGTTTTTTGACCTGCTTTTTTCATGGAGGTTGTGTTGGTCATGTGTAAAACAGTTGTAGTAGTTGGTTTAGGTAGATCTGAACAATCCCTAAACCATGTGTGATTGAGCTTGAATGCCGGCTACCCGACTTTGTCTAAATAAAATGGCAGGTTCACAAAACTATGGATATTTTTGCAGAGACACAAACTATGTACGCTATCCTTGGGTGGCTTGATGCTCCACTTGCTTAAGGCTGTTTGGGCATATCGATACTTTATTGTCAGCTCAATTAAAACCGAGTTCCGTTCGCGTTTTGCCCGAAGTAAGCTTGGTGGCTTATGGATGGTTTTGCACCCTCTAGCTCTTGTTTTGATATATGCACTTATCCTTTCTCAGATTATGACAGCAAAGTTGCCAAGCGTTGCAAGTCAGTATGCGTATCCGATTTATATCCTTGCAGGTATGGTAGGCTGGACGCTTTTTTCTGAGATAATGAGCCGCTCAGTGACAGTTTTCATTGATAATGGAAACTTGCTCAAAAAGATGGCATTCCCTAAGCTGGCACTGCCTTTGATAGTTGTGGGTGGCTCCTTTGTTAATTTTATAATGTTATTTGTGGTTATGTTTGTCGTTTTTGCCCTGCTAGGGCATCTCCCGTATCATAGCTTACATTGGATGCCCCTTCTGGTTCTGCTTACTATTGGGCTGGCTGTTGGTATAGGGTTATTTTTTGGTGTTCTTAATGTGTTCATGCGAGATGTTGGTCAAGTTTTAACTGTTATACTGCAGTTCTGGTTTTGGTTAACACCTATTGTCTATATGCCATCAATTATCCCAGAGAAATACCACGGCTTACTTATGCTTAATCCCATGACAGGTGTTGTTCTTGGTTATCAGAATGTCTTGTTGTATGACAAGGCTCCTGATTTGACTGTGCTTGTGTATCCAAGTGTTGTTATGCTTGTGTTTTTGCTGTTAGCTCTGTTTGTTTTCAAAAAAGCAAATGGTGAAATGACGGATGTATTATGAGCACTATCTTTGAAGTTAAAAATATCAGTAAGTCGTTTAAGGTGTACAGCTCAGAACTAAAGCGCGTACTTTCATGGTTTGGTTTAAGATTTAAGCCTAGGCAGGAAAATCAAGTCTTAAAAAATATTAGTTTTTCCATAGCACATGGCGAAGCAGTTGGTATTGTTGGGCAAAATGGGGCAGGCAAAAGCACACTTCTCAAGATTATTACAGGCACACTAAAACCTTCTGAGGGCTCTATACATATTGGTGGTCGGGTTGCAGCAATTTTAGAATTAGGTATGGGATTCCACCCAGATTTAACGGGAAGACAAAATGTTTATCACTCTGCAGGTTTGATGGGTTTTACAGTTGCTGAAATTGATGCTGTGATTGATGAAATTGAAGACTTTGCTGAAATTGGCGAGTATTTTGATCAGCCAGTACGGACATACTCTAGCGGTATGCAGTTGCGGGTTGCTTTTGGTGTGGTAACAGCATACCGCCCAGATATTTTGATTATTGATGAAGCGATGTCGGTGGGGGATGCTTATTTTCAGCACAAAAGCTTAAGTCGGATTCGAGAGTTTCAAAAGCAAGGCACAACGCTTTTACTTGTATCGCACGATAAAGGGGCTATTCAGGCTATCTGTAATAGGGCGATATTGCTTGAAAAAGGTTGTGTGCTTAAAGATGGTGACCCTGAAGAAGTGATGGACTTCTATAATGCGCTTATTGCAGATAAGGAAACTAAAAATATTGAGCAGTCTGTGAATGTCATAGGCAAGGTGCAAACTGTTTCGGGATCTGCAGATGCTACTGTGTCCTCGATAGGACTGTATAATGACCAAGGTCAAGAAGTAGTAACCGTTGGTGTTGGAGAGGGTGTAAAATTAAGTATAGGCATTAAAGTTCATAAGCCAATACCTTCTCTTGTTTTGGGCTACATGATTAAAGATCGACTAGGGCAGGTTGTCTTTGGTGAAACAAGTATGAGTCATGGAGTAATCTATGAAAACTTAAAGGTAAATCAGCATATTAACTTTACTGTAATATTGCCACTAAATATTGGTGTTGGCAGCTATTCTATTGCAACAGCATTGTCACGAGGCAAGAGCCATGTGGAAGGGAATATAGAATGGAAAGATTTGGCTTTTCTTTTTGATGTGGTGAATCTAAATCAAAAGGACTTTGTTGGTTCTGTTTGGATGCAGACATCCTTGATTGAAAATAAGAGCGAGGATTAGCCATATGCTTCGCTGGATAATCAAGGGTCTTTTATCATCAAAAGTGTTCCATAAGGCTTTAGAAGATAAAATTGGTGAATATTACAAGCACTATAGCCTAGTTAATTATAGAGTGTGGGGTGACGAAAGCAGAGTCTTTCTTGGCAAGCATGTGCAGGTTAATAATGCTTTGTTTAATACAGTTTCTGGCGAGATAAGGATTGGGGACTACACATTTTTTGGACATAATGTATCGATATACACGGGAACACATGATTATAGGCATAAAAACCTTAAGCGTCAGCAAGAAGTGCCAACTTCAGGTAGAGATGTTGTGATTGGTAAAGGCGTTTGGGTTGCATCCAATGTGATTATTATTGCACCTTGTAATATAGGAGATAATTGTGTGATTGGAGCAGGAGTAGTAGTGACGGGAAACATTGAGCAAAACACATTTTATACTTGCTCTTGTAAAAAGGTTTCAAAAAGGCTTGATTGTCATGAGTAGGGATAACTTTTATCGCGCATTTGAGGAAAGGTATAGAGGTTCCCAAGAAGTGATTAAGGAGAGGTTAAAGGTTTACCTCCCTTTTGTATTGCCTCTAAAAAATCTTTATGAAGATGGTCTTGCTTTAGATATTGGATGCGGTCGTGGCGAATGGTTAAGTTTGATGCAAGAGCATGGTATACCTGCTGTAGGTATAGACTTTGATGAAGGAATGCTCGAGGCCTGCAAGCAGCAGGGTTTGAATGTTGAGCAAGGTGATGGCATTGCTTACCTGAAAAGTCAGGCTAATGAAAGTTTAGTTGTTATCACCGCTTTTCATGTTGTTGAGCATATATCTTTTGAACAGTTGCAAGAGTTGATTCACGAGGCGCACCGTGTGTTAAAGTCTGGAGGCCTTCTTATTCTGGAGACACCTAACCCAGAAAATATAAGAGTCGCTTCGGAGCTCTTTTATTTGGATCCCACACATATGAAACCTATTCCTTCAATGTTACTGTCATTTCTTCCTGAGTTTCATGGCTTTGAGCGCACAAAAGTCCTAAGGCTTCAAGCGCAGCAGGCTCTTGCGACCCAATGCCAGGTTAGTGTTAAGGATGTTATAGAAGGAGCTAGTCCAGATTACGCTGTTGTGACCCAAAAAGGTGCACCAAAACAAATAATAAAACAGTTTGATGAAGTGTTTGCGCAAGAGTTTGGGCTGTCTTTTGATGTGTTAACCGCAATGTTTGAGTGCCGTCTTGCAAAGATTGAAGGGAAGCTAGAGCAAGCCGAAGAAAAGATTGATGAAATGTTAAATAGTGTGTCATGGAAGATCACCAAGCCGGTACGCCTCATTCAAATGTTAATAAGGACATTAAAGAGTCCTAAACAAGCACTGAAAAAGACATTGTTGTTTGTAGATAAGCAGACCATGAATGTCATTGCTAAAATCGCAAAGCGCAGAAGTCTTTCTCTCACCGATCCAGAAGGCAAAAGACACACAAGAAGAATGTTTGTTGACTGTTCATTTATTCATGGGACAAACTTAAATACAGGTATTCAGAGGGTTGTTCGTAATACTTTGAAGCATATGGATAATTATGCTATTGAAAAAGGCTTTGAGATAGTTCCTGTAGTTTTAATGGAAGGCATGTTTATTCATGTTGATATGAATAAGAACAGTGATAAGTCCTCAGAGAATGCATCTGGCTTGCTTGGGCGAATAAGAGCAAGGTTGAGAAAGTATGCATTATTGTATAAAAGAAGAGTGTATGTGTGCAAAGGTGATATTCTACTCATGCTTGACTCTACATGGCACCTTGATGTGTGGCCAAGTGTTGCATATGCAAAAAAAGAAGGCGCATTGGTTATAGGTGTTGCTTATGATCTTATTCCGATTTCTCACCCACACTTTTGTGATGAAACTTTAGTTCGGTTATTTACAGAGTGGTATGAGAAGTCGATTGTCTATTTTGATGGGTATATTGCAATTTCTCAGACAGTGATGAAAGATGTTCAAGCGTATGTAGAGCTTAAAGGGCATAGTGTTCAAGATTATGCTTTTGATTATTTTCATTTAGGTAGTGACTTTGAGTTAGGTAAGCTTGAGGCTACAAATGTAAGAGAGGAAATTAAAAGTATATATGCATCGGAAAAACCCGTCTATCTTATTGTATCAACTATAGAGCCTAGAAAGAATCATCGGTATTTGTTGCAAACATTTAATGAGTTGTGGTCTAGGGGTGTTGATGTGTCGCTCTTAATGGTTGGGCGAGTTGGTTGGAAAACAGAAGACCTTATTCGTGAGATAAGGGAGCATAGCGAGTATCAAAATAGGCTTTGGTTGTTTAGTGACTTGAGTGATTGTGAGCTTCATTACTGTTATCATCAATCAAAAGCATTGGTTTTTCCATCTTTTATTGAAGGTTATGGTCTGCCTATAATAGAGAGTATTCAAAGTGGTTTGCCAGTTTTAGCTAGCGATATTCCTGTCCATAGAGAAGTTGGGCAAGACAATATTGGATATTTTGATATACACTCTCCTTTAGCTTTGGCAGATAAAATTCAAAGTATTGAATATGGTGAAGAAGAGTTGATAAAAGCGGATAAGGAAAATTTCCGTATTTTTTCATGGGAAGATAGTTCACACGAACTATTTGATAAAGCGACTTCTTTTTTGCACTTTCGTTAGAGTATCAAAGACCTACAGGAGAAAAGTATGCTAAAGAAACTTTATAATAAACTGAGGTCGTTACAAACGGGAAAGGTGCACAGTGCTTTCCCAAAGATGGTTCACCCTATTCAATATCCAAGTGGAGAAACTGAAGAGTCACTATTGAACTACCTTCAAGGGTTTCGGTTAGATGGAGCAACTGGAAATGAGCTGGATAATTATCTAGCTCAAGATTTTAAGAGGTTTGTTTATACCTTAAACTTGTTACCAAAACAACAGCAAGGTTCTTTGTTGGAAATTGGTGCGAATCCATATTTTACATCCATTTTGCTGGAAACATATTCGCAATATAGTTTGTTTTTTACAAATTACTTTGGAATAGAAGGTGGCGTTAGCAAGCAAGTACAAGAAAATAAAGCAGCTAATAAGGTGTTTGAATTTGAATATGCAAATCATAATATTGATGAGTCAGCACTACCGTTTGATGAGAAATTTGATGTCGTTTTATTTTGCGAGGTGCTCGAACACTTAATTAATGATCCAATGCAGGCTTTATTGAGGATAAAAGCGTCTATGGTTGATAATGGTGTTTTAATATTAACAACGCCCAATGTGAATAGATTAGAAAATATAGCAAAAATGATTGTTGGAAGTAATATTTATGATCCTTATTCGGGTTATGGTATTTATGGAAGGCATAACCGTGAGTATAATAAACATGAATTAAGTTTACTGTTGTCGCATTGTGGATTTGAGATTGAAGAGATGTTTACATCGGATGTTCATTTTAATCATAGTGACAGTATATTTCCTGTAAACAAGCTTGCTCAACATATTGCAGATATTAGCTATAGAGACTTAGATTTGGGGCAGTATATTTTTGTCCGGGCGAGAAATGTTGCCCCAGCAAAAGAGTGTAAACCATCATGGCTTTTTAGGAGCTACCCAGAGGCTGAACTTTGTGATTAAGACATTGTTGAAATGAAGAAAGTACAAAACTTTTGTTGCAGCAAATTATTGAATAGCGTTAAGATAGCTAGAGAAAGAGGAATAATATGAAAAAAGCAATTATTACAGGGATTACAGGGCAAGACGCTGCATATTTGGCAGAGTTTCTTTTGGATAAAGGGTATGAAGTGTATGGCACATATCGCCGCACATCATCGGTTAACTTTTGGCGGATTGAAGAGCTGGGTATTGAGAAGCACGAAAACCTCCACCTTATTGAATATGACCTGACTGACCAAGCCAATTCAGTACATATGGTACAAAAGATTCAACCTGATGAAATCTATAATTTAGCAGCACAAAGCTTTGTTGGTGTTTCATTTGAGCAACCGCTTGCGACAGCACATATCACAGGCTTGGGTTGTGTACATTTACTTGAAGCAATTCGCATTGTGAATCCTAAAATTAAATTTTATCAGGCATCAACCTCGGAAATGTTTGGTGAGGTGCGTGAAATTCCGCAAACAGAGCTAACTCCATTTTGGCCGAGAAGCCCGTATGGCGCGGCTAAAATGTATGCCCACTGGATGGTTGTAAACTATCGAGAGTCTTATGATATGTTTGCAAGCAGTGGTATATTGTTCAATCACGAATCCCCTTTACGAGGTAGGGAGTTTGTAACCCGTAAGATTACAGATGCTGTTGCAAAAATCAGCTTGGGCAAGCTGGATTGCCTTGAGTTAGGCAATATGGATGCAAAACGAGACTGGGGTTATGCAAAAGATTACATTAAAGGTATGTATTTAATGCTGCAAGCAGACAAGCCAGATACCTATGTGCTTGCAACCAATCGTACAGAAACAGTGCGAGACTTTGTGAGCATGGCATTCAAGGCGATAGGTGTTGAGCTTGATTTTCGAGGATATGGTGAGGATGAGGTTGCGATTGATAGAGCTACAGGTAAAACAGTTGTTAAAGTTAACCCTAAGTTTTATAGACCAGCCGAGGTTGACTTATTGATTGGTAATCCAGAAAAAGCGAAGAAAGAATTAGGTTGGGAGCCTGAGTGCACATTGGAGCAACTTTGTGAAATGATGGTTCAAGCTGATATTCGCCGGAATGAGCAGGGTTTTTCTTTTTAATGAACAATAAAGTGCTTATTACTGGCATTGATGGGTTTACAGGGGTCCATTTAGAACGCTGTCTAGCTGGGCAAGGGTATGATGTCTACGGGACTGTTACATGTAAAACAAATCGTCAAAAGTATTACCAGTGTAATATTACAGATGCTGTTCAGATTGATGCTGTTTTGGCTGAGGTAAACCCTGCTTATATCATCCATCTTGCGGCAGTGTCATTTGTTGGCGAGACAAATGCTTCGCTTATCTATGATGTGAATGTGATAGGCTCAGAAAACCTTTTACAAGCGGCTGCAAAGCGTTGCAAAGCGTTGCATAAAGTTATCCTTGCAAGCAGTGCGACAGTATATGGCAATCAAGGCAAGGAGGTTTTGGATGAATCCATGTGCCCTAAGCCTGTGAATCACTATGGTATTAGTAAGCTGGCAATGGAACATGTTGCCAGCAATTATATGGAATCATTCCCTTTGCTGATTACTCGACCTTTTAACTATACAGGGCTTGGGCAAGCTGAACACTTTTTAATCCCTAAAATTGTCAAAGCTTTTAAGGATAGAAAACAAACCATTGAACTGGGAAACTTAGATGTAAGTAGAGAGTTTAATGCGGTTGACTTTGTAAGCGATGTCTATTCAAGATTGCTCACTTCTGCAAAGGCAGAAGGCGTTGTTAATATTGCATCAGGCAGAGGCATTGCGCTTTTGGATGTTATTGCAATGATGAATGAGATTGCGAGGTATGAGATTCAAGTTAAAGTTAATCCTGCTTTTGTTAGAAAAGGTGAAATTAAATCACTGACTGGCTCTAAAGAAAAACTGGTTCATTTTATTGGTGATATAAAGCAAAAAACTTTCAAAGAAACACTTCAAGAAATGTATGAAGGGTGATTTCTTGAGGTTGATATGTGTCTATGACCATTAAGCTTGCTATCAATGCGACATGCTTGTTATCCCCCTTTACAGGTATTGGGCAATATACATATCACTTGGGTAAACAAATGCTTGCAGACCCAGAAGTATCTCCGCATTTTTTTTATGGCATGTATTGGTCTAAAGCATTAAGGCAAGCTTCGGTTCCTGGTATTGGCTGGAAAAAGAATGTGGTAAAAAAGATTGTTCCCCAATCATACGCGGTGACCCAAGCAATTAAGAAAATACAATTTAGTCGAGGGGTTCCTGAAGTTGATATTTATCATGAACCTACTTATTTACCGCTGTCGTTTAAACAGAAAATTGTATTGACAGTACATGATATTTCTTTTGTTCGTTATCCTGAGACACATCCTGCTCAGCGTATCACAGCCATGAAAAAATTCCCTCAAGCTTTAGCAAGAGCCGGCGCTATTATTACAGACTCTCATTATACAGCAAAAGAGCTGATAGACTGTTTTGATGTTGATGCAGAGAAGGTTTACCCCATTCATTTAGGCGTAACGGATGAGTACCATTTGAGAAGTGAAGATGAAGTTAAGCATACGCTGTTATCACATGGGCTAAGCTATCAGCAATATATTCTCGTTGTGGGGACATTGGAACCACGCAAAAATTTGCAGCTTGTTTTTGCGGCTTACAGTAAGTTGCCAGACGCATT
Source organism: Ghiorsea sp. (assembly GCA_026982535.1). Classification (GTDB taxonomy): domain Bacteria; phylum Pseudomonadota; class Zetaproteobacteria; order Mariprofundales; family Mariprofundaceae; genus Ghiorsea. Next base: position 28,753 of record JALSGX010000019.1, read on the forward strand.
GAAAAAGAGGTTTCCTTTGGTGGTCGTTGGCATGCGTGGGTGGGAGACAGAAAAGATTGATGAAAGTCTAGCTGTGCTTCTTTCGGGTGGATATGTGAAAATCTTGGGTTATGTGTTATCCGAAGATTTACCTCTTATTTATGCTGGTGCTAAGCTTTTTGTATATCCATCACTGTATGAAGGCTTTGGGTTGCCTCCGCTAGAAGCTATGGCGAGTGGTGTGCCTGTCATTACATCCAATCGTTCATCAATCCCTGAAGTTGTCGGCAGCGCAGGTGTGCAAATTGATGCAGAGGATGCCATGGGCTTAAAGCATAGTATGTTAGAGCTATTAGACGATGAGAATAAGTGCCAAGTTATGCGCTTGGCAGGCTTAGAACAATCTAAAAAGTTTACTTGGGAAAAGTGTGCGGCTGCAACAGTTGATGTTTATAAAAAGGTGATTGGGTGATGCACATATGAAAGTGATTCATTTTTATAAGACATACTATCCAGATACGCATGGAGGTATGGAAGAAGCCATTCGTCAGCTATGTTTGCAAACATCAAAACGCGGCGTTTCTAATACAGTTGTAACCATTAGTAAAAGCGTGACCGAACCTGAAGTTCTCGAACGCCCAGAGTGTACACTGATTCGCTTTCCGATGACTTTTGATGTTGCTTCAACTCCATTTTCATGGAAGCTCTTTCGTGCATTTAGGAGTCTTGCTGCTGATGCAGATCTTATTCACCATCATTATCCTTGGCCTGTTGCTGATGTGATGCAACTGCTTTCAGGCGTTAAGAAGCCATACATGATTACTTATCAAAGTGATATTGTGAAACAGAAGTTTTTAAGAGTTTTTTATGCTCCTTTTGAAGCATTCTTTCTAAGAAAAGCAGAGCTTATTACTGTTGCATCCCCGCCTTATATGAAGAGCAGCAAAACATTATCAAAATACCTCGATAAATGTCATTTGATGGAGCTTGGGTTGGACATATCAAGCTTCCCAGAAGTTGATGCGGCGCGGAGAAAGTCGTGGGAAGATAAGGTGGGCACAGATTTCTTTTTGTTTGTTGGCGTATTGCGTTATTATAAAGGGTTGGAGTATTTAGTTAAGGCTTTACAAGGGACAGACTTAAAAGTTGTGATTGTTGGGGATGGACCAATGAGAGAGGCGCTTCATCAAGAGGCAAAGAAGTTGGGTGTGCTTAATCAAATTGTATTTACAGGGTTTTTACCCAATGAAGATAAGGTTTGTTTATATTCTCTTTGCTTAGCGTTTGTATTTCCCTCTCATTTGCGCTCGGAGGCATACGGGGTTAGTTTGCTTGAAGCGGCAGCATTTGGATGCGGCTTAATTTCCTGTGAGATCAATACTGGAACCTCATATATCAATCAAGATAAAGAAACAGGTATCGTTGTTCCACCAGCACAACCATCAGCTTTACGCTTAGCAATGGAGACGCTAGTGAATAATTCGCAATTGGCTAAGACCTATGGAGAAGCGGCAAGACAGCGATATGAAAATGTTTTCAAGGCAGACAAAATGGCTGAAACATGTATTCAGTTGTATAAGCAGGTATTAGAAAAATAAAATAGCGATAAATAAGGTGGAGTTTGCCATGAACCAATCGATTTTATTATCCATTTCAGGGAAAGATAGATCTGGGATTGTTCGTGATGTGAGTGAGGTGTTGTTGCAGGCGGATGCGAATATTGAAGACTCATCCATGGCGGTGTTGCGTGGGCGATTCACCATGATGCTGATTGTGGAATTG
>JALSGX010000020.1 GCA_026982535.1 Ghiorsea sp.
CCACTTTAATCCCTTCTTTTATCTCATTGATGGTTTCAGGCATGGTTTTCTCAATGTGGGCGACACCGACCCGTCACAAGCCATTGCTATTGTCTCCATTGCCACGCTGACCACAGTTTTTGCATGTTGGAAGCTTTGGCAAACAGGCTGGCGATTAAAAGACTAATTTTTTAACCACAGAGAACGCAGAGTGTTTCAAGTAGCGCTCCCTATGCCGCATTCCCCGCAGCGAACCCACTTGACCAAGCCCATTGAAAATTAAACCCACCCAAATGCCCTGTCACATCCACCACTTCACCAATAAAGTATAAACCTTCCACTTTCTTAGATTGCATAGTTTTGGAATCCAAGTCCGCTGTATCCACCCCACCCACCGTGACTTCTGCTGTACGATAACCTTCGGTACTGCTGGGTTTGATGTGCCACGATTCTAAAAAGTCTTTCAAATCAAGCACATCTTTTTCAGACATTGACTTTATCTTCTTACACATATCAAAATGATTGCCCAGCCAACTCACTAAGCGCTTGGGCAGTAAGCTTGCCAACACGGTGGATACCAAGGCTTGAGGTCGTTCTTTGACTTGTGCGTCAATAAAGCGAGCCAAATCCAAATCAGGGATAAGATTGATACGAATAATCTGACCAGGCAGCCAATACGATGATATTTGCAAAATCGCTGGTCCTGAAAGCCCCCTGTGGGTGAATAACATGGCTTCTCTAAAGCTTGGAGCTGTTTTATTCTCCACAAGCGAGACCATCACAGGCAATGAAATACCTGCCAGTTTTTTGAACGCATCCTTTTCTTTGCCTGTAAAGGTAAATGGCACAAGCCCTGGTCGAGTTTCAATCACATTTAGGCCAAACTGCCGCGCAACTTGAAAACCAAACCCTGTCGCACCTATTTTGGGGATAGACAAACCACCTGTGGCAACAACTAAGGATACACACTGATAGTTACCCAACGTACTCTTCAATTGAAACAGCTCATTTTTTTCAACACTTTCAATAACGACACCAACTTCGATTTGTACACTATAAGCATCACATTTATCCAACAGCATCTGAATAATATCCAATGCCGATTTATCACAAAAAAGCTGCCCGTGTTCTCGCTCATGGTAGTCAATGCCTGCCTGCACCAGACAATCCATAAAGTCCCACTGATTAAACCCTGCCAATGCCGATTTACAGAAATGTTTATTTTCTGAGATATAATTATCCGCTGTAACGACCACATTGGTAAAATTACACTTACCACCCCCTGAAATGCGAATCTTTTCGGCTACCTTGCTTGATTTATCCAAAACCAGCACAGATTTACCCCGCGATGCCGCTGTTATCGCACACATCAGCCCCGCCGCACCTGCTCCAATCACTATCACATCCCATATTTTCATCACAATATAGTGTAGGAAGCGATATTTTTTGCAAAGGTTATTTCATCATACATACTAACCTTAAGATTATTATCTATATCTTAGCCAGCAAAGTGCTATGCTTAGCGCTCATTTCTAAACAGAGGTTTTACAGATTTATGAATGATTCACCTTCAGGTAACTCCATACACATGGATGCGGCAAACAAAGACTCGCGCCAGCCTTATCCCAATTCCAAGAAGGTTTATATTGAGGGTTCTCGCCCTGATATTCGCGTGCCAATGCGTGAAATATCATTATCACCAACACAAACGACCGATGGCTTTGAAGAAAACCCTCCTATTTTGGTTTATGATACATCTGGTCCATACACCGACCCTGATGTTGAATTGGACTTAAAAAAAGGTTTGCCTGATGTGCGTTCTGCTTGGATTGAAGAGCGTGATGACACTGCACCGTTGACGGGTTTATCTTCCCAATATGGCAATGAGCGCCGTCATGATGAAAGCACTGCCCATCTACGCTTTGAGCATGTCAAGCAACCACGCAAAGCCAAAGTCGGCAAAAATGTGACACAAATGCACTATGCTCGCCAAGGCATCATTACCCCTGAAATGGAATATGTGGCGATTCGTGAGAATCAAAAGCGAGAACATTTGCGTGAAATCACCAAACAACATGCTGGTCAAAGCTTTGGAGCTAACATTCCATGCGTGATTACCCCTGAGTTTGTGCGGGATGAAGTTGCCCGTGGTCGCGCCATTATCCCTGCCAACATCAACCACCCTGAATTGGAACCGATGATTATTGGGCGCAATTTCTTGGTCAAAATCAATGGCAATATTGGTAACTCGGCTTTGGGCTCATCCATTGAAGAAGAAGTGGATAAAATGACTTGGGCAACCCGCTGGGGAGCGGATACCATTATGGATTTATCCACGGGTAAAAATATCCATGAAACCCGTGAGTGGATTATTCGTAATTCCGCAGTACCGATTGGTACTGTACCGATTTATCAAGCATTGGAAAAAGTCAATGGTATTGCTGAAGACTTAAGTTGGGAAGTTTTCCGTGACACTTTGATTGAGCAAGCTGAACAAGGCGTAGATTATTTTACCATTCACGCTGGTGTTCTTCTGCGTTATGTACCGCTCACAGCCAATCGTTTGGCTGGTATTGTATCTCGTGGTGGCTCCATCATGGCGAAGTGGTGTTTATCACATCACAAAGAAAACTTTTTATACACCCACTTTGAAGATATTTGCGACATCATGAAAGCTTATGATGTATCCTTCTCATTGGGTGATGGCTTGCGCCCGGGTGCCATTGCCGATGCCAATGATGAAGCTCAATTGGGCGAGCTTAAAACATTGGGTGAACTCACTAAAATCGCATGGAAACACGATGTACAGACCATGATTGAAGGTCCTGGTCATGTGCCGATGCAGATGATTAAAGAAAACATGGATTTGCAGCTTGAATACTGTGATGAAGCACCATTCTATACGCTTGGCCCTTTAACCACCGATATTGCACCGGGTTATGACCATATCACATCGGGTATTGGCGCTGCGCAAATCGGCTGGTATGGCTGCGCCATGCTTTGTTATGTCACACCTAAAGAACATTTGGGACTACCAAACCGTGATGATGTCAAAACAGGTGTGATCACCTATAAAATTGCTGCCCATGCCGCGGATTTGGCCAAAGGTCACCCCGGCGCGCAACAACGCGATGACGCACTGTCTAAAGCAAGGTTTGAATTCCGCTGGGAAGATCAGTTTAACTTATCACTAGATCCTGATACTGCTCGCGCTTTCCATGATGAAACCTTGCCCAAGGAATCGGCAAAAGTAGCACACTTTTGCTCCATGTGCGGTCCGAAATTCTGCTCCATGAAAATTACTCAAGATGTACGAGATTATGCGGCAAAGCATGGTATTGATACCATGAAAGCCATTGAAGCGGGCATGTATGAACAGGCTGAAACCTTTAATAAACAAGGTGGTCAGATTTACCACAAAGCTTAAGTGTGTTCATGAGCTGATTTAATAAACACCTTGCTTTGGCAAGGTGTTTTACATTTTAATCCAACTCACTACGAATAGCTTGGCAAAGCTGCTGAATCGTAAAAGGCTTGGTCAGCCGCTTGATACGATCCACACCCTCAAAATCAGTGCTTAGAAACCGCTCGGTGGAACTATCTTTATCATAAGCTGATACAAAAATAATTTTTGCGTGATGATTCATGCTTGTGATATGTTGGGCAGCCTTAATACCCCCCATCTCAGGCATCATAATATCCATAATTACAATATCAATATCACCTTCTGCATAAGCTTTGATAGCCTCAAAGCCATTGCTTGCCAATTTGACCTCATACCCCAAACTTTGCAATACGCTCTGCTGCGCTTGTTGTAATGTTTCATCATCATCAACCAGTAAAACGGTTTCACCTTGACTTTGTAGTGATGTATCAACCTCTGTGTGTAAATATTGTGGCTGCTTTTTATTCACCAACGGCAAGTAAATATGAAAAGTTGTGCCCTGATGTGGCAAACTGTCCACTTCAATAACACCGCCATGCGACTGAATAGCACCATAACTCATCGCCAAACCAAGACCAGAGCCCTGACCTGTTTTTTTAGTGGTAAAAAAGGGATCAAAAACATGTGGTAAATGCTTTTTACCAATACCACTACCATTATCTTGAATGGAAATATATGCCCAACGCTCACCATCAACAGGATGCCTGCGGCGCAAGGCTTGCGCAGCACTTAATGGTGCAACAACAATGCGAACAATAGGAGCATCTTGGCTTGATAAGGCATCTCGCGCGTTATTTACAATATTCATCAATACTTGCTGGATTTGTGTCGTATTGATCAACACAGGCAAAGGTGTTGATGTAACATCAAGATCAACTTGAATACGGGCAGGTAATGATGTTTTAACCAGCTTCAAAGCATCCCGCATAAATAAGCTGAGGTTACATTGGGTTTTCTCAACTTCATCTTTGCGCGCATAAGTCAGTAATTGCTTTGTCATATTTGAAGCATGAAACACCATTTTCTCAATATCATCCAATGCTGACTGCACTTGGGGCTTATCTTTGATATGCCGTTGCACGAGAAACAAATTGGCATGAATACCCGATAGCAAACTACTAAAGTCATGGGCAACTCCCGATACAAGTGTGCCCAAGGCGTCCATTTTTTGCGCTTGGTAAAACTGCTGTTCGGCATTTCTTAGCTCTTTATTGGTCTTCTTATGCCGCTCAACCTCTTTCTCCAACTGTTGATTAATCTGTTTTAACTCAAAAGTGCGTTTTTGAACTTCCTCTTCCAATGTTAGCAATGCTTCATTAAGCGTGTCATGCACCCGTTGTAACGATGCGTTTTGGGTCTGAAGATCAATATGCTGCTTGCGATGCAACACCTCAAAAAACATGGCCACAACCATGTAAAAAGCAAAAGCCGAGAAAAAATATAATTTCTCCTCCATGCTGTATGCACCTCCAAACAAGCCAGCATACACCATGGCTTCTATAGCAAGCACACCCAATAAAAACAAAATAACCCAGCGCAACCCGCGCCGTACACCAGCAACAGCAAACGCAAGAAAAGGAAAAAGAGGAACCCAATATATCGCTGTATTTGCGATACCACCATCTACCAGGAAGAACCAAAACAGCAAGCTGGTACCCACCATAATCGCGACTTCTTTAAACTTATCATTGGCTACCTTAAAAAAATCAAAATAGGCTAAAGTGTAAACGATGGATAACAACATTTGCACAACTGCCATGCCATAAAAACCCAAAACAACATGAACCATAGCAAACACGAATAACACAGCAGCACCAACGCCCAACATCAACTGAACCAAAGCATGATGATATGATGTTTGCGTTTGCTGCTCTTCTTTTAATTGTGCTTTCAAATCTGCCAGCAGTGTCATGGAACCTCTTGGATAAGCGTGAATAACATCAATTATAGTTGATGGGATTCAAACCAGCTAGCACCTACGCCAATATCCGCAACAAGTGGCACATGAAGCGATACGGCTGCTTCCATGGTTTGCTTGATCAAGGATGATACAGATACAACCTCTGAAGACCTGCACTCCACGACCAACTCATCATGCACCTGCATCACCAAACGCGTCTGTGGAAACTCAGCCTGCAAACAAGCCTGCAAGTTCATCATCGCCACCTTGATAATATCCGCTGCGGAGCCTTGAAGCGGCGCATTGATGGCTGTGCGCTCGGCATAAGCGCGTTGCATACCGTTGCTGCTGTTGATGTCTG
>JALSGX010000021.1 GCA_026982535.1 Ghiorsea sp.
TCAGGGTATCTGCAGCTTTAACTCTCGCGTCATGTAAAGCTTGCGCCGCTTCCTGGTAGTCATACTCACATTGAACTTGCTGTGTTTGAAGCGTTTCCTCATCCCATGCTGCAGTATCTAGCTTATCCAAGCCTTCTTTCCATGTTTGCATCAGTGTTAGTAAGCCTTCTTCATCTGTATGATGCCTGCGTTTGGCAGCTCTTAGGTCGGCAAGCCTATCTTCGGCTGTCTGCAAGGCGGTAATATCGATGTGCGTATCCATAACATGTTGTAAATAAGGGCTGACTTCGCTGGCAAGAGTATCCATTTGATGAAGCAAGAGCTCAGCTTCTTTAAGGCTTGCATGGTGTTCGGCAACCAGTGAAATCTGGTGTGATACCTCACCCAACAAACTACGCACACTCATTTCTTGTTCGTCAAGAAGGGTGAGCGCGGTTGCTGCTGCTTGTTGTACCCGCTCAATGTTGCGCATGGCACCACATTCCGCATCCAGTTTTGCTTCTAAATCTTGCTCAATATTCAATGCTTCCAGCCGTGCTAACTCTTCGCGCATCCAGGCTTCTTTTTGTGTGGCTTCTGTACGACTGTTTCGCAAATGGTGCAGTTGTTTGTTGATGCTGGCTAAAGCGGTATAAGCCGTGACCACTTTATCCCTGATGGGTTGCGGCACTCGGGTATCAATGATTTGCCGCTGAAACTCCGCTTGCATTAAGGTTTGATGTTCGTGTTGCCCATGCAGGTCAAGACAAATGTTGCCAATCTTTTTCAAGATACCTATGGAGGTTGGTATGCCATTGATCCAGGCACGAGAGCGACCTTCAGCAGTTATCACACGGCGGATGATGATGCCATCATTGGTATCCATATCTTGCTCGTGCAACAAGTGGTGTAATCGTATATCATTTGATTCAATTTCAGCAACCACTTCGGCTTTGGTTGCGCCATGCCGCACCCAGTCTGCATTAGCTCGCGCGCCAAACACAGCACCTAAAGCATCCACCAGGATAGATTTGCCAGCACCTGTTTCACCAGTAAAGACGGTCATACCTTTAGTGAACTCGAGTTGTACATGCTCAAATAGCGCAAACTGGCGAACTTGCAGTGAAGTAATCATGCGCTATGTCCTTGCCAGCCCAATTTGCTGCGCAACATATCAAAGTAGTGCCAGTGTTCTAAATAAACCAAATGGATAACACCAGCTCGGTTTATGGATACTTCGTCGCCCACATTTAGTGTAGAGTGAACTTGTCCATCAAGGTTGAGCGCGGCAGGTGCGGGGCTATTTATAAGGGTTAAACGGATGTTATCGTAGGCAGGGAGTATAATTGGGCGATTGGATACGGTGTGTGGACAAATGGGGACTACACTTATTGCTTCAATTTCAGGGTGGATAATGGCTCCGCCAGCAGACAAGGCGTAGGCGGTGGAGCCCGCAGGCGTGGCAAGCACAATACCATCAGCGCGAAGACGAAAAACCAATTGCTTTCGTGCATACATTTCAAACTCAATCATGCGGGGGTGGTCATTGCGTTGCAGCACCACATCATTCATGGCGACTCCTGAACTGACGCACTGCCCATGGCTATAGGTTTTCGCTTCAAGCGCAAAGTGGCGCTTCACCTTGAATTGACCTGCCAATACATCTTTCATGACATCCAGCATATTGCCCAATGGGGTATCGGTTAAAAAACCAAGCCGACCAAGGTTGATACCCAAAATGGGGACATTGGAGTCCACGAAACAACGACCTGTTTGTAATAATGTGCCATCACCACCAAGAACCACCATCAATTCGATATGTGATGCAATATCGGGTAGAGGCTTGGCAGGAACTTGAATGCAGTTGGTGAGGCTGCCAGCGACAAACACACTTAAACCTTGTTGCTGTAGCCATATCGTGAGCTCACATGCCGCTTGTGTGGCACGATTGTCGCCTTGTTTGGCAATGATGCCAATAGTCTGCATTATTTTTTCAAACCACCAATCCAGTGTTCAGGTTGCTTGTGGCACTGGAAGCACTGATCGGCACGGGGGTGGCCAAGCGGCTGGGGCTTCACCCCTTCTGTGCCATGACAAGTCATACACTCAGCCCTGGATGTAACCCTGTCATGAATGGCATCGTCAGGTACAGCTTTGGTGGTACGCTCTTTTGAGCCTACGGTCAGCGTAATGATGACCGCGGCAACAATCATCAGAAAAATAGTATCTCGTTTGTTTAGTTTCACGGTTGCTTTGCCTTTAACATATTTTGAACTTTTTGCACAGCTTCAGTTATTTGTGCGGTGTTTATTCCACTGATACAGATCTTACCTGTAGGTTGGCGACCACACTTTCCCGGGTATGAACCAATTTCAATATCAGGGTATTGCGCTTGAATCGTAGCAAGCTCTTGGGCAAAACTACTTTCAGGCAAGTTGGCTTCAACCTCTTGGCGTATAAAGCCTTGCCCTGTATTAAAATGGTCGAGAACAGACTCCAGTTGTGAGGCAAAGATATGTGGTACACCTGCAAAGACATAAATATTATTTATCCATGCGCCAGGACATATTGATTGCTCACAAATGATAGGTTTTGCGCCTTGTGGTAAACGCGCCATGCGCCTGCGACTTGGGGTGAGCGCATCTTCACCATAATAATCCATCATCAGTTGGATGGTATCGGTATGTTCCAACAAGGGTACACCAAACGCATCGGCGACACTTTGCATGGTTATGTCATCATGGGTAGGACCAATGCCGCCACTGGTAATGACAGCATCATATTGCTGGTGCAATCGTTGTAGTGTTGCAACAATCACATCATGAATATCTGGTACAATAGCAACTTCGCTTAATTTGCAGCCCACTTCAAAAAGCTTTTGGGCTGCAAACCAAGCATTGGCTTCTCGTGTACGCCCTGATAGCACTTCATTGCCAATAATCAGGATGGCAATGTTTTGATGTGGTTGTGCCAAAGGCGTGTAGGCATAAGACATGCCAAAAGCTTAACGGCGACTCCTCAATGCTGCAACTCGCTCTTCGATGGTGGGGTGGGTTGCAAACAAACCCTTCATGCCACCATGCGCGGCATAGATTTTCATGGTTGCAAGCGCATCTTCGCGAGACTCACGGTGTTCCCACTCAACAGACTGGCGGGATAAAGCATCAATTTTAAGTAGAGCGTTAATCATGGGTTGCGCGCCCAGTGCATCAGCGGCATAAGCGTCAGCCTTAAACTCGCGTTTGCGTGAGAATGCGAAAATTACAATAGACGCAAGCACAGACAGCATGATTTGCAAGATAATATCCACGATAAAGTACACCATATGACTAGACTCACCATCACGGGATACAGCACTGGCGACAAAGCGTGCGATAAGGCTTGCTACAAAATAGACCATAGTGTTCATTAAGCCTTGCAACAATGTGGTAGCCACCATATCACCATTGGCAATATGCCCCACTTCATGCGCGAGCACTGCTTTGAGCTCTTCATCGGTTAAGCTGGTTGCCAAACCTGAGGACACCGCGACCATTGCGTTGTTGCGGCTAGGACCTGTGGCAAAGGCATTGGGCACATCATCCCAATACACCCAAACTTCTGGCATTTTTATACCTTCGCGCTCTGCCAATGCTTTGACAGTGTTGTAAACTAATTTTTCCTTGGGAGTGGAAGGGTTGACCACTTGTTGCATTTTATATGCGCGTTTGGCAAACCACTTGGACATCCATAGTGAAATAAAGGCGCCACCAAAACCAAATACAGCAGCAAACATCAGTTGTCGTGCTTCGAAGCTGCCACGGACATCAATACCGAATGCTGGTAAGACAAAATACACCAAAATGTTGGCAGATATTGCCAGCGTCAGCATAATTAAAATATTGGTGATAATCAGTAAGGCTATGCCCTTAAATGCTTTCATACTCTCTTACTCCTATGACTTAAGTGATTGGTGTTCAAACTGGCGAAAACTCCATTCCAATATAAGGATGGATTGTCTGATTTTCAACCACCTTAAATATATGGATGTTTTCAAAAACCAACCGCTTGCTATAAGGTTCGCATGAATATTGTATTAAACGGGGGTTAGCTTGTCAGCGAAAAAGAACATATTGTTTGATGACACGCCTTTTCCCCTTAAGCGCTACTATCTGATTTATGCGGGCGTTGGTGGCATCATTTTTTATGCCATGCTTTTTTCTTTCTTTATTCACGCAGAGCGCCAAGCTTTACACAAGCAGTATATTCACAACCTTGTTGAAAAGGCAAACTCATTTTATCGGGAGATTCATCGAGATGTTTTGCAAGCAAAACATACCAGCTTTGAAAACATTCAAAATGAGGAAAGTGCAGTAAAAGCATATTTTAGAGCGAAGATTAAGGAATTAATCAAGACAGATTTTGGTTTCGCCAAGGTAAAAGTGTTTAGTCGAGAAGGTGTGATTCTTTATGATCATGAGCACCCAGAGAATGAAGGTTTGCTTTATGATGATATTCAAGGCGAAGGCTTTCAAACAGCACTTGCTGATAACACTTTTTTTCAAGAAGAAGAAGAACCTGATGGCAGGCGGTTTATTGAAGTTTATGTTCCAGTACATGCCGCAAACACATCAGAAGTTGTTGGTGTATTGGAAATTTATGAGGATGTTTCACGCTTTGAGGCCATTGTTGTTGAGGCACTAAAAGAAGCCTTGGTGGTACCAACACTGATTTTTATGGTTTTTAACCTTATGCTGTTGGTGCTGGTATTCAAAGCCGATCGTGTGATTTCTGCCAATACAACATTCTTGATTTCTGTGCGCCAGCAAATGGAAAAGTATATTTCGCGTTCGGCAACAGAAGCAATTTACCACGCCGTTTCTGATGAAAAGGAGCTGTTTAAGGGTGAAGCCAAGGAGGTTGTCATTTTCTTTTCTGATATTCGCGGGTTTACATCTTTTTCTGAGCATGAGAGACCTGAACTCGTGGTTGAGTATTTGAACCAAGTCTTTGAATTGCAGGCCAACATTATTCACCAGTATCATGGCGTGATAGACAAGTTTATTGGTGATGAAATTATGGCGGCGTTTGAAGTGGAAGATATACGGAGTGCCGTGCAGGCAGGCCTTGATATTCAGCAAGCTATAGGCATGGATACAACAATTCCGTTTGAGCTTGGTATTGGTATCCATGTTGGTGAAGCACTGGTAGGCTCGATTGGCACGCATGATCGCCGTGATTACACCGTGATTGGCAATATTGTGAACACAGGTGCAAGGTTCTGTGGTGCGGCCAAGGGCGGTGAAGTGATTATCAGTGAAGTGGTGTATGAGCAGCTTGATGATACGCTCAAGCAACACTTCAAACCCAGCGAGCCGCTACAACTTAAAGGTAAAAATGAGGTGATTGTGACTTATGTGGGGACAATTAAGGCTTAAACATATCATACTTTTATTTGCGCTGCTGCTGGCAGCTTGTGGCTCGGACAATGGCGCAAGTGTTGGTGGATCAGATCCTGTTACAGCATCAGGGCATGTAGCCATTACAGGCAGTGGCGTGGCAGAATTTGTTGCTGGGGTCAATGGCTTCTCACCCAACATCGGGGCTGAAATTATCAATGCAAGTAACCCTTATACACTCAAGTTTGATGAAACGCGTGTGGCATTGAATATGTTGTATATGGAAAATACGGTT
>JALSGX010000022.1 GCA_026982535.1 Ghiorsea sp.
TGCGAAGTTGTTGATGGCAGGGGTGACAGATTACCGTGCGGATAGGCATATTGCTTCGCATCAAACCAGTCCGAAAAAGGCAATTGCAGATGCGCCGCAAGTGGATGTGAAAATCTTGTTGGCGCATCAGCCCAAAAGTATCTTTGAAGCGGCAGAGGTTGGCTTTGATTTGCAGATTTCAGGGCATACCCATGGTGGGCAGTATTATCCGTGGAACTTCATTGCAAAAATGGCAAACCCGTATATCAAAGGTTTGCACTTGCATGAGGATAAAACTTGGATTTATGTCGCACCGGGAACGGGCTATTGGGGCCCACCGATAAGGTTAGGCAATGAACCAGAGATTACGGTGATTAAGTTAACCTAGTTCGTCATGTCGTGCACCACACTTTCGTCATTCCGCATCCCCAATCAAGTTGAGGACAGGCTTTGATGCGGAATCCACTGTTCTTGGTAAAGGGGCTTTGTTCATTTCTTTGCCGTCAAAGAAGCGAAGCAAAAAAGTCGCCCTTTACAAGCTGCTTGTGTCCTCAGCTATGCTATTGAAACGGGGCGAAAAGTTTTTTTCGCTTATCCCTTTTTCAACAGCAAGACTCAGGCGCAGCTTAACAAAGGGAATGATGACTATAAAAGCACAATTCACCTTGTGGCTTTTGGGCGAGGCTAAAGCCTCACTTCCATAGGAGGTGCGACTTTAGTCGCGCACTCAAAAAACACCCATCAAAAACTCTACCAATGCCTTTTGTGCATGAAGTCGATTCTCCGCTTCATCCCAAACCACCGATTGATTGCCATCAATCACATCGGCTGCGACTTCTTCACCGCGATGTGCTGGCAAGCAGTGCATAAACAAAGCATCGGATTTGGCGCATGACATCAATGCGCTATCCACTTGATAATCTTTGAATGCCGCTTCACGGATTTTTTGTTCTTCCTCTTGCCCCATAGATGCCCAGACATCAGTCGTCACCAAGTCTGCGCCGCTGGCGGCTTCTTGTGGCGTGTTGCAGATGTTAATGGTTGCACCCAGCGATAAAGCGTGTTGCAAAACTTTATCATCCACAGCGTAATCTTTAGGCGTAGCGATATTGAGGGTAAAACCAAAAGTCACTGTACCATTGATCCATGAGTGCGTCATATTGTTGCCATCACCAATCCAAGCCACGGTTTTGCCTTGAATATCGCCTCTGTGTTCTACAAAGGTCATCACATCCGCCAAGATTTGGCAGGGATGGGTTAAATCGGTAAGCGCATTAATCACAGGTACAGATGAGTTCGCCGCAAACGCTTCCACCATGGCATGGTCAAAGGTGCGAATCATGATGATGTCCACCATGCTGGAAATGACTTTTGCCGAATCGGATACAGGTTCACCTCTGCCCAGTTGTGTGGTTGCAGAGTGTAAAAACAAGGCGTGACCACCAAGCTGAAACATACCTGTTTCAAAAGAAACACGGGTGCGAGTGGATGCTTTTTCAAAAATCATTGCCATCGTTTTACCTGCAAGGCTGCGATGGGCTTCACCATTTTTTTGTTTGGCTTTAAGGCTGATGCCACGCGCAATGATGCTTGCACCCTCTTCGGGGCTGATGTCCAATAAGGTTAAAAAATGCCTTGGGTTGTTCATAAGTCCAATCCTTTGATGCTTTGGTTGAGAATATCCAAACCTTCTGAAACTTCTGATTCACTGATGTTGAGCGCAGGCAATAAGCGCAAGACTTTAGGCCCTGCGCCAAGCACCATTAATCCGTTGTCCAAACATGCGTTGATGATGGGGGAGACTTCGATATTGGCTTGTAAACCAAGCAATAAACCATCGCCTTTGACTGCAGTAAAACAGTCATGTTCATCTGCTAAATCTTGCAAAGCCGCTTTGATTTGGGTGCTTCTGGCTAACACATTAGCAAGTAAGTCTTCTTGCTCAATAACATCAAGTACCGTGAGTGCCACAGCGCATGATAAAGGGTTGCCGCCAAAGGTTGTGCCGTGTGAGCCTGCGCTTAATGATACAGCAACTTTTTCCGTGGCAAGCATGGTTCCAATCGGAATACCGCCACCTAAGCCTTTGGCAAGGGTTAAGATGTCGGGTTTGACCCCTGCTTTTTCAAAGGCAAACATGCTGCCGCACCTGCCAATGCCTGTTTGGATTTCATCAAATATCAATAATATACCTTTGGCATCACACAATGCTCTGACCGCTTCCAAGTATTCAATAGCCGCAAGGTTGACCCCACCTTCACCTTGCAAGGGTTCAAGCATGATGGCAGCGGTCGTATCATCAATCGCAGCTTCAAGTGCATCCCAATCATTCAGCGGCACATGGCTAAACCCTTGGGGAAGCGGTGCAAATCCAGCTTTGACCTTGTCTTGACCTGTGGCGGCAATGGTTTGCATGGTTCTGCCGTGAAAGGATTGGGTGGCAGTGATAATGCTGAACTTATTCACGCCTTGGTCGTGGAAATATTTGCGCGCCAGTTTAATCGCCGCTTCATTGGCTTCTGCGCCTGAATTACAAAAGAAAGCTTTATCCAAACCTGAAAGGGAGACCAATTTTTTAGCCAGCTCATTTTGCTGCGGATGATAATAAAGGTTGGAGCAATGCAGCATGGTGGCGGCTTGCTCGCTTATCGTTTTTACCATCGCTGGATGGGCATGACCCAAGGCGTTCACCGCAATGCCAGACACAAAATCAAGGTATGATTTTCCCGTATCATCCCAAACGCGAGTGCCTTGTCCTTTGACAAGGGTGATGGGGAACCGTGCATAGTTGGGGGTTAAATATTGGTTGGCTTCTTGGATATTCATTGGCGAAGTGTAGTCGTTTCTTGAAGATGCTCAAATCTTTCATGGGGCTAGAGGCTTGAAGCCATATTTGCCCCATATAAGATTTACTACTGTTTACATCTATGTTGAAGTAAGCGTTGACTCAGCTTTCAAGGCTTGTTGATAAGCTTCTGTGGCTTCTTCCCACTGATGTTGCCTTGCTAACCAATCCCCTTTGGTTTGCCATAATAGTGGGGTTGGATGTTGGGATAACATGGCATTCATCGCATCATCAGCAATACCTGTCAAGCCAGCTTCGTAAGCCAACATCATGCGTAGCCATCGCCCCGCAAAAGTGTTTTGAAAGGTGGGCTTATCCATGCGCTTGAAGTTTTGCAAAGCATCCAAAGCAAGCACCTTCAAGGCAGATTTGGCAACCTTGGTATCATCATGGTTTTGCAAGTATTCAAGCAGGATTTTTTCCGCGCTTGCGTGGTCACCACTATCAAATAGAGCAATTGCAAACTGTTGAACAATATCTGAATGGTTTGGCAGCAAGCGGTGGGCTTTGCGCAAGCAAGCTAGGGCATTGTCGGTGTCTTTGGCTGCCAAATGAACAAGAGCATGCGCAAGTTGGGGCTTGAGTGTAGTAATATCTTTGCTTTTTTGCATCATGGATTCAAGCAGATGAACTTGTTCTGCGTATTCACCCATCTCACCGAGCAAGCGTGCCTTGCGTTGTAGGGCAAGAGGTGCGGCAGGGTGTATGGCTAGCCATGCGTCTAGGAAATGTTGACGCTCACTTAAGCTTAAGCGTGATATATGCTTATCTTCGGTGGCAAGTCTGGCTTTGAGAGCAATGGTTAAGGGTGTATCCTTTTCATCGTGTATGGGTGGATGATTTTCAGGCTTATCCCACCAAATCATCAGTGCCTGATGCAGCCACTCGGGGATAACACCTTTACTGCGTTTGAGCAGTTTTTGGCTATGCCCACAGCCTTGGTCAACCCATGTTGTGAGGGCTTCCTGAAGTTTAAGCTCGCGTCGTTTTTTGCTGCCACTACGCAGGTGTGTCCATAGTTGGCGTGGGCTATTGATGCTTAAGTTGAATGTTTTTTGTAATGACCAGAGCAGTATAAGGATAGCAAGGGCAAGTAAAATAAACATGCTTGTTCTGGTTTCAAACAACCACCCAAACATTTCGATTCGTACAGGTTGATTGGCGATGTTCGGGAACAAGACCAAACCAATAAATATGGCAATGATGGTGAGCAGGGCAAGTACAATACGAATCATAATTGCTCCATCCAGGCTTGGGCTTGAGTTTGCCAATCCTGTTGTATTTGTTGGATGTGATGGATGGTTTGTTCTGATAAGCTACTTGTGATTCCATACTGCTCAAGCTGGTAAACGATGGTATCAATGTCGGTGGTGTGCATACCTTGCAATAGTGATTGTTGCAGCGTGCGCAACTGCTGGATTAAAGTTTTTATCTTACTCAAGGGGTCGCGTGATAGCTGGATGACATGTTGATCAACTTTGGAAAGCTTGTATTGTGCCTTGAACCAATCTAGCCAGCTTTGGAATGTATGGGCATGGCTATAGGGCTCATCGGGCGCACCTGTTAATGCAGGGGGCTCAGTTAAGGCTTCAGGGTGAAGCTTTTTTGTCAAGGTTTGTATATGAGCAAGGACTTCATCATGTATAGCTTGATGTTCTTGGGCTAAACCTTGTAATTCAGCCCAAGCTTGTTCTGCTTGTATGCGGCGGTCTGCATCCAGCATGGGTAGCAGGCTAATGCTTTTCCACGCTGCGGCAGCCTCCACAATGCTGCTTTGTGTTGATGCTGCTTGTTGCAAATGGCTAAACATTTGTGCTGAAACCATTTGTTTGTTGAAGTTTGTTTGTTGAGTAATCATATGGTTGATATGACTTTGCATGGTTTGCAGCTGTTCTTGTAATGTGGAAATCATGTGTGATAAGTTGGCTATAGAGCTTGCATCTGGTGTTGTGTTGACAACTGCTGCATTTGTATAAGGTGTTTTGGGTAGCACAATATCTTCAAAGATTGGCGTTGTATCATCCAATACTGGTGTTTCAGGCTTGGATAGGCTTTGATGATCTTGGAGGCTTGAATGTTGCTCGGATGGTTCTGGCATGGGGACATGGGATGAAGTGTGTTGTGATGAAGGTTGTTGGTTTGCGATTATGCTTGTTTGATGCGTCAACTCGTGCCAGTCAAGCTTCCATTGCTCAACGATTGGGGCATAGGTGATCAATGCCCAAGTGCCAACACCAAGTACCAACATCATTATCGCATGAAATTTGAGCTTGCTTTTTTTCTTGGGCTGTGTTTCTTTGGTTTCATCTTCTGCTAAGAATTCAGGGGGGTCGCCCGCTGCATCTTCCACCTTATCGGTATCAATGATGGCTTTATTATCGTTCATATTTTATTCACCCAACCACTTGGCAACATCAAGGGCATGGTAAGTGATAATCATATCTGCGCCCGCGCGTTTGAAGCTGAGCATGGTTTCCAGCACCACGCGCTTTTCATCAACCCAACCATGGGCAGCTGCGGCTTTGACCATGGCGTATTCGCCCGATACATTATACACAGCCATGGGCAGTTGCGTGGCATCTTTGACTTCACGGATAATGTCCATGTATGCCAGTGCAGGTTTGACCATCAGCATATCCGCGCCTTCATCCACATCAAGCAAGGCTTCTTTGATGGCTTCACGGCGATTGGCTGGATCCATTTGGTATTGCGCCCTGTCGCCAAATGTTGGTGTGCTATCCGCAGCATCACGGAAT
>JALSGX010000023.1 GCA_026982535.1 Ghiorsea sp.
TAACTTCGTTATGGGAAACGCCATCCTTCTATGCCTGATGCTACTCCACATGCCTGCTTATGCGGCAGGAAACACCCATGCTATTCAGACCTATCTTCAGCAAGGTAAGCCTGAACAAGCCATTTCAACAGCCTATATGCTATTGCATGAAGGCAACCTAGACGACAATGAACGCAAAGCTTTACTCGAGCTTATCGCCCAAGCACAAATGATTATTGTTCGCGCAAAACACTATGAAAATGTTGAGCCTGCCATTCAAGCAATTCAAACCCTGATTCAAGAGTTTCCCAACCAAGTCAATGAACCCAAGCGTATCAGCCAAATCATTGAGCTCTATTGGAAACAAAACAACCTAGAACAAGCCCAGGCTTATATTCTTGATTTGCAAAGCCGCTTCCCCCAAAGCCCAGAGGCACAACAAGGCTGGCTAACCTTAGGCAAAATCTACTTTATCCATAAAAACTACGCTGATGCCCGCAACAGTTTTCTTCGCTTTTCTCTTGCCTATGACACGCACACCCGCCAAGCTCGTGAAGTTCGCATGTGGACAGCACTTGTAGATTATGAAGAAGGACGCTTTGACATAGCTCTTCAAGCCCTTGAGCAAGTTTTCAAAGAAGATCCCAGCTTAATTACATCTCAAGATAACATTTACTCTCGCTATATTCAATTATTACGCATTAAACAACGCTACCCACAAGCCCTCAAACAAGCCGAGCTTTTCTTAGCCCAGTACAAAACAAGCACCCACACCGCAGAAATTCGCCTGCTTCATGCAGATATACAACGCCTCTTACCACAACCCAACCATGAAGAAATCATCAAAAGCTACACCATTCTTGCTGAAACCCATGCGGACACCATTGTAGGTAAACAGGCTTTTATGCGCAAAATGATGCTACAACTTGCCAACAAAAAACAATATGCGGAACTCAAGCCAGGTATTATTGCGCTTAAGCGCATAGCTAGCAGCAACCAAATGTCTGAAGTAGAAGATGAGGCCTTACTGCTTGAAGCCCGTTTATGGCACAGAGCGGCACAATTTGACCCTGAGCATAGCCCAAAGCAAGCTGCCCATGCTGCATTACTACACTTTTCCATGGCACAAAAGTCCACCAACCGTACCATTGCCACACAAGCTTTGCGGGATGGTCAACAAGCTTTTATCCTACATATCAAACAATTGCTACGAAATAAGCAGTGGTACCCTGCAAGCCAGCTTTGGTTGTCATTTCCAGCTTTCCACCCCACAACCCAGCAACAACCACACCTGCATTTGGATATGGCACAAGGCTTTCGTATGTTGTTGGCATACCCTGAAGCATCCAAGATATTGCAACAATTTCAACAGGAACACTCCAATAGCATTTTTGGGGAAAAGGTTGCCTTAGAGCAAGCGAAGCTGTGGGCAGCTCAAAAGGATAAGCAGGCTATATCCAAAATTATGCAATGGCTGGACAGGCATGAATACTCGGTTTACCGCCCTGATATGCTCCTAGTGGTTGCACAGGTTCATCTACAGCAACAACAATATAGTCTTGCCTCACATACCTTGGACCTCATTCAAGACTACAACTTAAGCCCTGAAGTCTTGGCAACATTCTGGCAAACCCGCGCCAAAACTGAACAAGCACTCAACCGCTGGCATATGGCAGCAAAAGCATGGTCCAACTACGCGCAGCTAGAAACCAAAAACAAGGAGAAAACCCTCTTATACGAAGCCCATGCCCGGTTCAAAGCAGGCGAGTTTCCTAAAGCTGAGCAGCTATACAGCATAACGCCAGACAACCTGAGAGATCCTCTTTGGGCATACCGGTATAGTGTCTGCCAGCTTAAAAATGGAAAGTGGAAACAAGGCACAGCACGCCTTGCCCAGCTCCAAAACAACCCTGATGCGGGGATATACGCTGATATGGCGACCCTAGTATTGACCGAACACAAAGCAGAGCAACTTCTGGAGAAAAGCTTATGAGCAAAAAGCATCACATCGCATTGGTTGGCTTTCCTATGCAATATTCATCCGACATGCAGGTTCAATTGGGCACATTGCTCCCTGAAACAACCATTGATGTTGTTATGCAATGGCACAATGATATGGCAACACAATATAGCCTTGTCTTTATGTGGGATGATATCACCATCACAGGTTTGGTTCACCGCAGCTTTCAACATAACCCCCAACTTAATATCGTCGTTCTTTCAGACACCCCTTGCGTAAATCGAGCACAAGATTTAATGGATCTGGGCATTATGGACTACCGAACCCTGCCCTGCCCCGATGAAATCCTAGAAATATACATCCGAAAAGCAGGGCATCAAATCGCCTTGAGTACAGCCGCAAAACAGCAACAACAAGGTTCTGATATTTTTGTTACTGAAGATATTGAAACACGCCGTTTGCTTAATCAAGTCGCCTTGGTTGCGCCCAGCAATGCTTCTGTATTTGTGGTGGGTGAATCAGGCACGGGCAAGGAGAGAATGTCGCGCTATATCTACCAATGTTCCAGTCGTAGGCACCATGCATTTGTTGCCATCAACTGTGCTGCCATACCTGAAAACATGCTGGAATCAGAGCTCTTTGGTTACGAAAAAGGTGCATTTACTGGCGCAGATAAGGCCAAGCCTGGAAAGTTTGAAATTGCCCACCAAGGCACACTGCTATTGGATGAAGTCACTGAAATGCCGCTGCACCTACAAGCCAAGCTATTGCGTGTCTTGCAAGAGGGTGAGGTGGACAGGTTAGGCGGCAACAAACCCATCAAAGTTGATGTGCGTATCATTGCTACCAGCAATCGAAATCTTGAACAAATGGTTAGTGAGGGAAAGTTCCGGCAAGATTTATACTACAGGCTCAATGTTGTAACTGTTGTGCTTCCACCCTTGCGTTCACGGTTGCATGACATTAAGCCACTAAGCCAACACTTTCTGCGGCAGTTTGCAAACATGTATAACAAGCCCATACCCATACTGCATGATAAAGCACTTCAAGCACTTATGCAGCATACCTGGGAAGGTAATGTGCGTGAACTTGAGAACTGTATGCACCGTGCTTTTTTAATGGCTGTGGAAGGTGTGATTTACCCGGAACAATTAGGGATTGGCGGTCTTACCGCACTTTCACAACACATGACCACACAGCCTTTGGATGTAAAGGCTGGCATGAGCATACGCCACATGGAGCGCGCACTGATTGAACAAACCCTAGAACATGTGCAAAACAATAGAACTGAAGCTGCAAAGCTCCTTGGCATTAGTATTCGCACCCTGCGCAACAAATTAAAAGAATATCAAACTGAAGCAAACCATGCTTCCCTATCTGCTTGAGGTAATCCAGCCATGAAAATCCAAAACATCAAAAATAAAGCCACCGTATCAACGCAAAAGCGCAAATCAACAACCACTCTAGACTTTGATACACTATTCACCGCACAAAACAACATAAACAAGCCCGAATCCACCCCAACCAAGCATGAACATACCACGATACAACAAAGACCAAACCTAGAAAATGCTCTCCTCCACTTGGAAACATCCATAGCACAACTGATGCAACATGATGAAAGCACTGAAAAAACCCAACACAAGCTTACAGCACTACAACATGCCATCGCACAAAGTGAACTGACACCACAACACAAGCAAGAAGCCCAAACATTGCTTAGTGTAGAAGCCAAGCGGCTTGCATCCTTGCAAAAAAAAACACCTTGATTGCCACTGGCATTTCAAGAAAGCCCAGATTATAGTTTCATCAAAAATAGGTACTCTTGCAACAAGGATACGCTCGCTAATGAAATACCTCGCTCTATTTACTGCACTATTGCTACTTGTCGGCTGCACACAACAAGAGCGAGATACTTCACCAGAGGCATTACCTGAAATCAATATTGGTCGCTTGATTTGTGGCGGTCACCTTCCCTTAGCTATTGTCGAAAAAAAGTTGCAGCATCGCTTGCAAGGCTTTCGCTTAAACACCATCCAAAACCACAGTTGGGATGATGTGGTTCAAGACCTCAAAAGCGGTAAACTTGCTGGTACTTTCATCCTATCACCCCTTGCCATGCAGCTTATTCGGGAAGGCTTGGATGCAAGCATTGTGATGATGGCAAACAGAAATGGAAATGGCTTTGTCTTATCCAAAGCATTCAAAAGTATTTCAGATCTTAAGGGTAACCAAAATATTATTGCTGTACCCCACCGCTACTCCCAACATTATATTCTGGCTTACTTAACCCTAGAGGCACATGGTGTACCATTGTCGGATATCACCATGATTGCCATGCCCCCGCGTGATATGATAACAGCATTGGAACGCCGTGAAATTGATGGCTTTATGGTCGGAGAGCCTGAAGGCAACCGCTCTGTTACCCTAAATCATGGCTGGCTAGCTGCTATCTCACCACAAATATGGGAAAATCACATGGATCATGTCTTTTTGGTCAGCCATACTTTTATCCAGCAACATCCACAACAACTACAATCTTTGGTGACCAGCCTTTATCAAGCAGGGCAGTTTATTGAAGCCAACCCCCATCAAGCAGCCATCATGGGTGAGGATTATACAGGCGCAAATGCTGAAGTATTTGAACAAGTGCTTACCACACCTGCCAATTGGATAGACTATTCAAACATGATGCCTTCGGCAAACTACATGCAAGCCATGGCAGAGATGATGGTAAAGGTAAAATTATGGGATAGCATTCCACATGATTTACACACATATACCAACACGCACTTTATCAAGCAAGCCATGATCAAAGTAAAACGCCAATAACATGCGCCTGACCTTTCCCAGGATTTCACTTCAACATGCTTGGTACGCCTTGGTTGTAGCAGCAAGTATCTTGCCTGTATTATTTCTTGCACCTTGGATTGGTTATTATGCTAAAGATGTACTGCTAGAACGCGCCTTGCTGCAAGAACAAGTATACCACAAGCAAATTGAAGCCTACTTATCTTTAGAAGCCGAGCGTTTGCTTTCTGTGCTGAACAACAAGGCTGACCCTATTGCTCATTTTGCTGATGGCCCCAAAGCCTTGCAACTTACACACTTCTTATTACAACGCTTAGCTGAACGAGACAGTATTTTCAATAGTATCACTGTTTATGATCTTGATGCCCGTATTGTGGATAGTATTCACCACCCAACACACTCACCTCCTCGCATCACAACTTCCAGCATGGCGTTCACCATTGCCAAGCATGGGCGCAACCATATCGGTAGCCCTCAGCAACTTGAAGACCAACATATGGAATTCACCATGGCCGTTCCGCTCATACTGCACAAGCAAATCGTTGGCGTTATGGTTGCCAGCATCAACACCCTAGACTTTTGGCAGGCTGTACACCTCAAGGTACAGCACCCAGAGAAAACCAATGTTTATTTAATGGATAATCGTGGCCGCCTGTTGGCACAGCGAGTGGAAAAAACTATACACCCAGAAGGCTCGCTGCTAACAGAACACACAATCGTCCGCCACTTATTAACAAGAAAAAACTGGAGCAGCACCCTTAAGCTTCAAGGTTTGTCCGGG
>JALSGX010000024.1 GCA_026982535.1 Ghiorsea sp.
AATCATTGCCTTGGATAAGCTTAACTCGCAAATCGCATCCCGCTTGGTACGCACACTGATGGACTGGAAACGCTTAGAGCCAACCCGTCAATCCTTGATGAAAGCTGAATTGGAACGCATCGCCAACACCCAAGGTTTATCTTCGGATGTGACTGAAATCGTCAATAAAAGCTTGGGTAAGCTATAAGGTGCTACCAAAGGCTTGGCTCAACATCACATACCCACAATAAATCATACTTGGCTAAATACACTTTCCCCGTATAGTTCGCTGTGATAGTACCTAATTCATCTAAAGAGGTTAAAAAATACCATGGCTTTTGTTGTAACCCAGCTTTGTAAAGATTGCGTAGATACCGCTTGCGTTTCGGTATGTCCTGTAGATTGCTTTTATCAACCCAAGGATATTTCTGAGCAAACACCAAATATGCTTTATATATCTCCCGAAGAATGTATTGACTGTGCAGTCTGTGAACCAGAATGCCCTTGGGAAGCTATTTATCCTGAAGAAGATGTGCCTGATGTATTTGAATCAGACATTGCGCTTAATGAGCTATGCGATACCGATCGCGACGCCTTTGAACTGGCCGAGGTTACAGAGCATACACCACCAACTGTTGAAGAAGTGGCAGCCAATAAAGCCAAGTATGGTCTTTAATTCTCCAGCAAGCATGATACATAGGGAGCTTCTGGCTCCCTTTTTTATTGGCATGGATACCCCATGACTAGCAAGGTGGCGTTGTTGGGGCTTGATTACGATGAACTTGTCAACATCTGCGAACAGGTGGGTGTCTCTTCTGTCCATGCTAAAAAAATCATGGGTGAAGTGTTTCGCTATGGTGGGTTTGACCTTGAAAATATCCCCGACTTTCCCAAAAAGTTATTACGCTGGCTCCAAAACAACACTGACATGACTTTGCCAGAGGTCATCGCGAATCAACATGCTGCAGATGGTACGCAAAAGCTACTGATACGCATGGCTGATAATAAAGATGTGGAATCTGTATTGATTCCCGCTGATGGGCGTTTAACCCAGTGTATTTCTTCGCAAGTCGGCTGTGCCATAGGCTGCGAGTTTTGCCTTACTGCTACAGCAGGTTTAACCCGCAACTTAACCACGGCTGAGATGATGCAACAGGTTATGACGACCAAACAGGTTTTGGGGTGTTTCCCTCGAAATATCGTAATGATGGGTATGGGCGAACCGCTGCATAATTATGAACATGTTGCCAAGTTTGTACGCATGGTCACCCATGACCTTGGCTTGGCATTAAGCCCCAGGCGCGTCACCATTTCCACCGCAGGGCTTGTACCTGCCATTTACCGATTGCTTGAAGATAACTTGCCCTGCTCTTTGGCAGTTTCCCTCAATGCCACCACCAATGAAATACGCAACCAAATCATGCCAATTAACCAAAAGTATCCACTGGAAGACTTGATCACCGCGATGAGGAAATATGTTAGCATACGCAACAAAAAACGCATACTGATTGAATATGTTTTACTCGCTGGTATCAATGATACCATGGATGATGCCAAACGCTTACGCGATATTGCCAAAGATTTGGGGAGTACTGTCAATATTCTTCCATTTAACCCATTTGAGGGTAGCAGGTTTACACGACCGAGTGATGAGGTGGTTGATATGTTTCGCAACTTTCTCAATGATGCGGGTGTGGTTGCTGTGGTTCGCGTTTCCAAAGGTCGTGATATATCTGCGGCATGTGGTCAGCTTAAAACCGAGGTCAACCAACGGGCAGCAACATTGCACAAACAAAGGAGTCTCACCTTATGATTTTAGTCATTGGCGATATTATTGTGGATGAGTTTATTTGGGGTGATGTGACCCGTATTTCGCCTGAAGCACCTGTGCCCGTGGTTAATGTGCAAAAAGTTGACCGTCGTTTAGGGGGCTCCGCCAATGTGATTCGCAACCTTCATGCCTTGAATATCAAATCTGCCATGTTTGGTGTGGTCGGTGATGATGAGCCTGGAACATGGGTGCATAGCCGCTTGAGTGAGCTTGATGCTGAAGATGCTGGTGTATTTACCAAAAAAAATGAACGACCCACAGCAATCAAAACACGCGTCATCGCCCAACATCAACAAATTGTACGCTATGATCATGAGTGGGCGAGCCCAATCCATCCTGATACCCAGGCCAAAATACTCAAGCAGGTTTTAGCAAGGCTGGATCAGGCAGATGCTGTGATTTTATCCGATTATGCCAAAGGTGTGCTCACGCCTGAACTCTTACAAAAGCTCATTCCCAAGCTGCAAGGAAAGATTATTGGTGTTGACCCAAAACCAACAAACACTGAATATTATCATGATGTTACCTTTATAACCCCGAATTTACTTGAAGCTTCGCAAATGGCTAACATGGACAATATCAATGATGATAAACATGTGGAAAACATCGCCAAACACTTGCTTGAAAAGCTTAGGCTTGCATACATTTTAATTACACGCTCAGAGCGCGGTATGACCTTATTTGATGGCAAACAATGCTACCATATCCCGACTGCAGCACGCGATGTGTTTGATGTGACAGGTGCAGGTGATACGGTGATAGCAACTTTTACCGCATGTTTGGCTCAAGGAAAACCACCACTGGAAGCGGCAAAAATTGCCAATCAGGCCGCAGGTGTAGTGGTTGGCAAGGTTGGTACGGCAACCGCCAGTTGGCAAGAAATTAAGAATCACTGATGTTTTCTACAACACCCAACAACGCATTAAGCTATGCCATTGGTATCCCCGCCCGCTTTGAATCCACGCGTTTTCCTGGTAAACCTTTAGCTCTTCTTGCAGGCACACCCATGATTGCACATGTGGTTCAACGCGCACTGGAAGCAGATTTGGGGCAAGTCATTGTTGCCACCGATCACCAAGGTATCGCGGATGTTGCCAAGGATGCTGGTGCAAGCATTGCCATGACCAGAGCCGATCATCAAAGTGGTACGGCAAGGCTTGCAGAAGCGATGTCGGATATTGATGTGGATGTGGTAATCAATGTGCAAGGCGATGAACCTTTGATAGAGCCCCAAGCCATTCGCGATGTCGTTATACCCTTTACACATCAAGTTGACCTACAAATGGCAACCCTTGCCCACCCCATTCGCCAAGCGGCCGATTTGGATGACCCCAATGTGGTCAAAGTGGTATGTAACGCAGTGGGACATGCCATGTATTTCAGTCGTGCCAGCATTCCTTATCCACGCAGCCAAGACGCACTCACCCAAACGAATACCTTGCAGCATGTAGGCTTGTATGCCTACCGAAAAGACTTTTTGCTCCAATACAACTCTCTCGCACCCTGCCAAGCTGAGCATAGCGAACAATTGGAACAACTCAGGGTTTTGTATCATGGTTACCCTATCGCAGTCACCGTTGGCAACTATCACTGTTTGGGTGTGGATACACCTGAAGATATGCAACGCGCTGAGTTGCTGCTTAAACAAAACAAAACTTCAATCCATAAGCAATAATACTTGATACATATTGCCGATAGGTTTCATCCAATCTATGATAGCCCCATGAGCGATAAAAAAGACGAACGCGATATTGATGAAGTCCTTGCTAGCATTGATGCCATGCTCGCAGAAAATGATCTGGAAGTACCCATAAATCCTGATCACAAGGCTAAGGCAGCCAAAGCTCCACATCACACAGCCAATACATTACTCGAAGAGCATCCATCCACGGAAAAGCCACAAGATTCTAATCAGATAGATGAGGATGAAAGTCGACCTCGCCCGCGCATCGTTCTAACTGAAGAATATTTGGAGTCTAGCGCTCAAGAGTCTTTACCGTTGTGGGCGGCACAGGTGCCTACTGGGCAAGATGAATCCACGCATGAATCTGTTGAACATAAAACGATTATGACCAAAACAGAAGTCACAGAACATGAAGAAACCACCAAAGAAACGATACAAATCACTGCCAAGAACACAATGAAAAACGATGATAACCATCATGTTTTAAGCCAGTTGGATGATAGCCTAGACAGGTCTAACCTGGATACTTTAAGTCAAACAAGCAACACAGATGATGTATTTGAACATGATAACAGTAAACAAACCTTATGGCTTGAAGATACTTCTGAACGCTATATTGAAGACTTAAAAGTAAGCGAGCGTGAAGATGCTTTAGAGACAACGACACAAGCGAACACAACTCAAGCTAACCATGATAAAAGCAATGTGGAAAATGAAAACGATATTACGCATGATGAGTTTGACGCTGTGTTTGAAGCTATCGCTAATGACGACACCATTACCTTCGATATTAGCGAAGCCATGAGTGAAGAGACAGTTTATGACATTGAAGTATTGGATAAAGAATTGGTTGAAGCTTTTGTTCATGATGTTGCACATGAGTATGATGACGATCACACAGACAAAAATATGAAAATCAGCCCTGATGTGGATTTGAGTGCTGTTGATATAGCGAATGACATAACTGATAAAACAGATACCTCCGTTGAAAATGTCAAAGATAAAACAAAACCACTGGCAGAACATATCCAAACTTCGGTGCAAGAAGCTGCTATTCAAGATGATACCATCTCCCTGAACCCCGATGAACTTGACCCTATCATCGAAGCTATCAGCGATGATGTTCGCATCAAAGTCAATCAACACCTACAACAGGTCTTGCCTGAACTTGTCAGCGATGCACTATTGGAACATCTTGCCGCGCTGCGTGATAACAACACATAAAACAACACCACAAAAGATCTACTGATAACCTTTAGTCTTCATAAGGAACAATAACCCATGAGCGATAAACAAACAACAACCGCATACAATCCTCAAGCCATGGAGCCAACAATCACCGAGCAGTGGTTAAGCTCAGATGCCTTCAAACCCAAGCCCCAATCGGGAACAAACAGTGTGGGCACATACAGCATCACCCTGCCCCCACCAAATGTAACAGGTAGCTTGCACATGGGTCATGCCTTTTCAGGCACGATTCAAGATATTCTGATTCGCTGGCAGCGCATGATGGGCAAAGAAGTGTTGTGGCAGCTTGGCTTAGACCATGCAGGTATTGCCACGCAAATGGTGGTTGAACGGCAGCTTGATGCCAAGGGTGTTCACCGCCGTGATTTGGGGCGCGAAAAATTTATCGAAAAGGTTTGGGAATGGAAGGCTGAATCTGGTGGCATCATCTTAGAGCAAATGAAGCAGCTTGGCTTTTCCCTGGATTGGTCCAGAGAACGCTTCACCATGGATGAGCATTCATCTCGTGCTGTACGAGAAGTGTTTGTGCGCTTGTATGAAGAGGGTTTGATTTATCGTGGCAAGCGCTTGGTGAATTGGGATCCCGTGCTTGAAACCGCAGTGTCTGATTTGGAAGTGGTACATGAGGAAGAAGAA
>JALSGX010000025.1 GCA_026982535.1 Ghiorsea sp.
GGTTTGGGTGAAGAAGCATTGGATAGGTATCCGCATCAGTTTTCAGGTGGGCAAAGGCAGCGCATTGGCATTGCCAGAGCTTTGATTGTTGAGCCTGATGTGTTGGTCTTGGATGAACCTGTATCGGCTTTGGATGTGTCGGTACAAGCGCAGATTCTAAACCTCTTAAAACAGCTTCAAGCGGATAAAGGTTTGGCATATTTGTTCATTTCCCATGATTTGTCGGTGGTACAACATATTGCAAATAGAGTGATGGTGATGTTTGCAGGTTTTGTGGTGGAAGAGGGCAGTATTGATGATGTGTTTAATCATCCCAAACACCCCTACACCAAGGCATTGCTTGATGCCAAGCCGATTAGTCATCCCAGCCAACGCCAAGATGATGATGGCAAACAAGTGGATGAAGGTGTGGCGGTTGAAGGGTGTGCTTTTGCGCTGAGGTGTCCGTTTGCTAAGGATGAATGCAAAAGCTTTGATATGCGGATGACGGATAAGGTGGCGTGTTTATATCCGTTAAAGTAAGACCGTCATACCCGCGAAGGCGGGTATCCAGTTGACATGGCGGTTTTATGGATTCCCGCCTACGCGGGAATGACAGCATGGCTAGGAGAATAACTTGGAAGTATCAGCTTTAATCAAACGGGTAGCACGAGGTAAACATGGCTCAGAGCATTTAAGCCAAGACGAAGCCAAGTTCGTATTTTCTGAATTGTTGAACCCTCAAGCCGATGAACTGCAATTGGGTGCGTTTTTGATTGCCCAACGCATGAAAGGTGAAACATCTGCCGAGCTTGCAGGTTTTGTCCAAGCAGCCAGGGAACATATTTCTCATTTTAATACAATTAAAGCACCAACTGGTGCAGTGGATTTACCGTGTTATGCGGGTAAACGCCGCGCTGCACATGCTTATTTGATTGCAGCATTAGAGGCGAGGGATAAAGGTATTCCCATTTTTGTACATGGGGTGTCCAACATCGCAGGCAGGGTCACAGCTTGGCAGGTCTTACAAACCGCAGGCATCAAATCGGCAACGACTTTATTCGAAGCCAAAAACATCATGGATGGTGAAGGCATGGTGTATATGGATTTGAGCGATGTATGCCCTGATTTAAGTCGGATTTATGGCTTGCGCGATAGGCTTGGCGTGCGTTCCTTTGCCAATACTGTGGCGCGGTTAATCAACCCCATGCAATGCGATAAACAACTCAATGGCTTTTTCCATACGCCGTATGCCGAATACATGGCGCAAGCCAATGTGTTGCTTGGGCAAAAGGAATCCTTGATTTTTATGGGTGCAGAGGGTGAACCAGAGCTTTATGCGGATAGGCAGAAGGTGGTCAATCGGCAGGTGGGTGAGTTGGTTGAGCAAGTGAAGTTTGAAGATTGTGGATGTGAGATTTATCCCAAGCAGGGTGTTGAAGATTTACAACACATCCATGATGATTTTCAGCGTATGCTTAGTGGCGATAGAACAGAACGGGAACAAGCTACGATTGAAAGAATGTTGCAATATAGCGGGGTCTTAGAATGGTGAGATTGTTTTTTGCAATGACATTGATGCTGGTTAATTGTCAAAGCGGATTAGCAGAAGATACACTTCAAGAAGTTTTGGATAACTATGTACTTGAGGTTGATAGATTGTTAAAAAGCGATGAGAAAATAGAGCTGAAAGTGCAGTACCTAGTTGAAATTGATCAAGGAATAAGAGATCTTATAAAGAGGTCAGAAAATAACAGTAAATTAACCTGGAAAAATTCGTATCAAAATATTGGGCTTATTGCAGATTATTTTGCTGGAGAAGGTCTCATGTACAATGGTTTGATTCTGAAGAAAGCATATTCTTTAGATTCTGATCACCTTTTAGAATATACATTTTTCTCCAAAATGAATGCTGATGTTAATTGTTGGTCATTAGATTCAAGTAATGTTAATGCTGGATGGGCTTATTTAGAAAAGTTTCCCCATGGACCGTTCGCTCTAGATGTATATTATAATTTAGGCGGGTTTTATTTAGACTTGCTAGTTGACATTCAACATGCAAAGCGCTTTTTTGGTAATAAAAAGGTGTTTATGGGAGAAAGAAAGCATTTTTACGGAGGAGTTACCTTTTTTACATATATTATTGATGATAAAAGGACACTTGTTGAGCAAGAAAATAATGCTAGGGCTAAACTTAAACAGTTATGGGATAAATACTTAGCATTATCGGAAGAAAAGCCTAAGTGGGTTAGACAAATCCTTCAAGATATTGGAAAGGGTGGCGATATTCATGTTTATTTTGGAACCTGTGATGTTGGTTGTTAGCGAAATAAACGGCTATCGCGCATATATATTATGATGAAAGCACATTTGATTTAGCATCCAAGCTTTGTGATGAAGTGGGTGCGTTGTTTGATGTGCCTGTTGGACATAAACATCGGCAACCTGTGGGACCGCATCCGATGTGGAGTTGTCAGATAAGTTTAACGGCGGAGAAGTTTGCTGAAGTAGTGCCTTGGTTGATGCTCAATAGGCAGGGGTTGACCGTGTTTATTCATGCCAATACGGGCGATGATTTGAAAGACCATACCGAACATACCATGTGGATGGGTAGCATTGAGCCATTGCACTTGGGCATTTTTCAGTAGCTGTCACCTATCAAGCTCTAAAAGTGCTTGTGGTTGTATTATAGGGCGAGGCGAAAGCCTCTCGTATATAGCATCAATGCTACAAACCCCAACCCATACGCAAGCCTTTTGCAGTCAATGCGCCCAAAACCTTGCACCCAATACAACAGAAAACATGATAGATATCAATAGTTTGTGATTTAGTTTGCATCAAAGCAACAAAAAAGCTTGTCAAACGATAGCGATAGTGATTATCATTCAGTATTATGCAGAAGTTAACCGCACAACGCAAAGCTATTTTGGATATTATCAATCGCTCAGATAAACACTGGGATGCTGATGATGTTGCCTATGCCTTGCGAAAAGAAGGGGTGCAGATTGGTATTGCTACGGTGTACCGTGGGCTGGCAGCATTGGCAGAGCAAGGGTTGATTGAATCGATTCAGCTTGCGGATAAAAAGAGGTATGAGCGGGCAGATAAGGCGCATCATGATCATTTGATTTGTACAGGTTGTGGCAATATTGAAGAGTTTTGTGAGCCTGAAATTGAGATGCTACAAGATAAAGTGGCAGAAGGATGTGGATTTAAGATGCAAGGACATCAATTGTTGCTGTTTGGACTTTGCAAAACATGTAATGGAAAAGGAAGTTAAATGTTATCTGCGTTGATTATTGTATTTAGAGAAGTGTTGGAGATGTCTATTGTGTTGGGCATGTTGTTTGCTGCGACCAAAGGCGTTGCTGGTGCAACACGGTTTATTTTAACAGGTGCGGGGCTTGGGCTTATTGGCGCATTGCTGTTTGCTCTTTTTATGGAGGAAGTGGAGAATGCGATGGATGGCGCGGGTGAGTTTGTTTTCAACGCTGTTGTTTTAAGTATTGCTTCGATATTGCTGGCGTGGACTGTGGTATGGATGAGCAAGCATGGGCGAGAAATGAGGCAGCGCATCAAGCAGGTGGGTGAATCAGTGGCAGATGGTAGCACACCGATGATTGGGTTAATGCTTATTTCCTTGGCGGCAGTGATGCGCGAAGGTGGAGAAGCTGTGTTTTTCTTGTTTGGTGTGATGCAGGTTGAAGATGATCCGCAAGCTATGCTTATGGGTGGTTTTTTGGGCTTGCTGGCAGGTGGCGCACTGGGCTTGGTATTGTATCAAGGTTTAATTCGTATTCCTATGAAATATGTATTTAATGTTATGGGTAGCTTGCTCATTCTCTTAGCTGCGGGTATGGCTTCGCAGGCTGCCAATAATTTGGTGCTGGTGGACATCATTCCACCGATTATCGATACTCTTTGGGATAGCTCATTTATTTTGTCTGATGATAGCTTGGTGGGTGAAATCCTTCATGTGATGGTGGGTTATGATTCGCAACCCAGCGGTATGCAAATGCTTGTGTTTGTATTGACTTTAGGTGCTGTAACCTACTTATACCGTAAGTCCTAGATGTTAAAACAGCTCTATCCTAGATGTGATGTTGTCCATCCATTAGAGGGTACTTACCTTGCGTTGAATTTACATCAGCAAGCGCGGCAGGGTGATGTGTTTATCTATGCCAATTATATTGTAAGCCTTGACGGGCGTATTGCTTTGTTTGATGAGGTGGTGGGTGAATATGCTGTACCTAAAAGCATTGCCAACGAGCGTGATTGGCGTTTGTATCAAGAGCTGGCAGGGCAAGCCGATGTGATGTTGACTTCAGCGCGCTATTTCCGCCAGCTTGCTCAAAATAAAGCACAAGATTTATTGCCTGTGGGTGGTGGTACAAAATATACGGATATTAAGCTTTGGCGTGAGTCGCAGGGCTTGAAGGCGCAGCCTGATGTGATGGTATTGTCCAACTCTTTGGATATTCCGCTTTCGGCTTTGGAAAAAGTACAAGATAGGCAAGTGATGGTGCTGACTTCATCCAAGGATCAATCTAACATTGAAACCTTGGAGAAGGCTGGTGTGCTGGTCAAACAAACAGATCATGTCACGGGTGCTTTTGTGCGTCAAAGTTTGGTGGATTTGAAGTATCGCAGCGCATATATGATTGCAGGTCCACAAGTTCACGCGACCCTCATCAATGATAAAGCTGTGGATGAACTGTTTCTCACTACCCACTTTTCATTATTGGGTGGCACTAAGTTTTCAGGTTTAGTGGATATGGATTTGGCGAATGTGCAAAGCCTGAAACTTCAATCTTCGTATTTGGATACCCAGGGCAATCAAATGTTTCACAGGTTTAGTTATGTCGAATCATTTTGATTTTGCAGCTACACCACACATTCATTTTGGGGCAGGCAAGCGTCATGCGTTGGCTAATATCATTCAAGGCTACGGCAATAAAGTATTATTGATTACGGGTGGTAAGTCCTTTGATGATTCAGGTTTGTGCCAACAGCTTTGGACTGACTTGAATCAAACCTTTGAAGTCAAGCGTGAGCGAGTGGATGGTGAACCAAGCCCGCAAATGGTGGATGATTGGGTGATGCAATACCAAAGCTTTACGCCTGATGTGGTGCTTGCTATTGGTGGAGGAAGTGCAGTGGATGCTGCTAAAGCCGTAGCTGGATTATTGCCATCTGGTGATTCGGTGATGTGTTACCTTGAAGGGGTAGGTGAGGGTAAAACATTTCATCAAGCAACCACGCCCTTCATTGCTATGCCAACCACCGCAGGAACAGGTGGTGAAACCAGCAAAAATGCAGTGTTATCGGTGATTGCTAAAGATGGATTTAAGAAGTCTTTTCGTGATGCTGCATTGGTTGCCAAGCATATCATTCTCGATCCTGAACTAACACTAACATGCTCACCGCAAACCACGGCAGCTTGTGGTATGGATGCGTTCACTCAGTTGTTGGAAAGCTATGTGTCTACAAAAGCAAGCCCCATAACAAACGCGCTGGCATGGTCAGGTTTGGAAAAGATTGTCAATGCCTTGCCCGTGGCTTTTGATGATGGTTCAAACATTCAAGCGCGTGCGGACATGTTGTATGGGTCATCCATTTCAGGTCTAACGCTTGCTAACGCTGGATTGGGTGTGGTGCACGGGCTTGCTTCACCTTTGGGTGCATTTTTTCCGATTCCACACGGTGTGGTGTGCGGTTCATTGCTGTTTGAGGCGACCAAAACCAATATTGAAGCGATGTTGGCGAGAGATGTTTATAATCCAGCACTTGCTAAATATGCCAAAGTTGGTCGTTTGTTTGCGCCTGAGATGAACATGGATAAACATGAAGCATTAAAGGTGCTTTTAGGTATGTTGGAGGTTTGGCAGCAGCATATGCAAATGCCCAAGTTGTCGGATTATGGTGTTCAAGCAGATGATGTGGAGCATATTATCGACAATATCAGCAGCGGGAGCTATGCCACCAATCCCATTGACTTGACCAAAAATGAGTTGAATGATTTGCTGTGTGCTAGGCTTTAAGAGCCTTTGTGGAACTCAGGATATGCGCCTTTAATATATTCATAGGCTGACCATAAGCTTAACACGGTGGCTATCCATAAGAGTATTGTGCCTGCGTTGTGCATGGAGATGCCAAAGAAGGTTTCATGCAGGAGCAAGCCTTCGATCGCAAGCATTTGGCTTACCGTTTTCCACTTGCCTAATTGAGATACATGGACGATGATATTCCGTTCAGCCAACCACTCCCTAAGCCCTGCGATGATTATTTCACGGCTGATAAGTACAACAACCAAAGCGGTGGCGGCAAAGCCAGCGTCCACCAGTAAAATCAAGGCAACAGTGACCAAAAGTTTATCTGCAACAGGATCGAGAAAGCGACCAAATGCTGTAACCTCATCACGCTTCCGTGCCAGATAGCCATCAAGCAAGTCTGAGAAGGCGGCAATGGCAAATACCAGACCAGATGTATAGTAAGACAAAGGGGTTGGTAAGTAAAAAGCAAGCACCAATACTGGAACAAGGACAATGCGTATGGCTGTGATTCTGTTGGAGAGTGTCCAGTTCATTAGTTTGTTCCTTGTTTAGCGTTGCAGGTGTTTTTTGCGTTCTTTTTGGTGGCTAAATATTATCCAGATGTCCATCACAATAGCTAATCCAGCCAGAAGATACATTTGATTTTGGCTAAGTATGGGTAAAAAAGATTCCAAGTCCTTTAAGGCATCCGTGTTTGTAAATATGCCATAGGTGATGAAGAGCCAGACCAAGTGCCCAGCAATGAGGATAAACAAAGTCAATAATGTCCAAATCCCAGCGATAAGCAGGGATACAACAGACATTTGACCAGGTAAGCGACTCATTTATTCAAAACCAAAGCGGCGAATACTTTTGGCACGCCAAGCTTCGTCATAAATCACTTCAACACCTCGCGTATATTTTTTACCTGTATTTTCATCGTAAAAGTCTTCAATGTACAAAGCACGCTGAGGATATGCTTTATCTTGAATGGCAGGTGAGCCCAGCTCCCTTTCAACAGCAAACCGAGTGTCACCTTCTTGGATAATCCAGACACTATCAGGATCAATAACATTACCTTGGTGAATGTATTGCTTGATACATGCTGTGCTGAATACAGCAGTGGTGAGCAATATGAGTAATCGCTTCATGCGGTTTTTAGAGGACCACGGTGGTTTTTCTCAAGCAGGGCAATATACTCTTCCATGCCTTGCTCCAAGCTAAATTGCGGCGTCCAACCAAGAATCGTTTGAGTTTCTGTCAAGTCTGCTTCGGTGTGTTCCTGAAAGAAGGGGTAAGGGTTGTGGATGTATTCTGTGGAGTGGTTGATATTCAGAATGCGGTTCAAGTTGCTGATAATATCATTGTATGAGCGAGCCTTGCCAGACCCTACATTACACACACCAGAAAGCGGCGCATCAAGAGCTGCAAGGTTGGCGCCAATTACATCACCAATATAAACAAAATCACGGCGTTGTTCACCAAACTCAAACAAACGGATAGGATTTCCTGCTTGGATAGCTTGATACCACTGTAAAATCATGGATGCTGTTTTGGTGCCTTCCTTTTCATTTTTATGGTGCTCACCAGGACCATAAACATTAAAGTAACGCAAGCCAATGATAGGCGCACTATGTTTATCGTACCAGCGGTATGCAACCCTATCCATAGCAAGTTTGGAGAAGCCATAAATGTTTTCAGGCTCTTCACCAAAGCCAATGCGGTTGGGTGCAGGCGAGTTGCCATATGTGCCCGCGGATGATGCGTAAATCACGCGTGTACCACTTTGGTGTGCGGCTTCCAAAATGGCGGCAAAAGCATCAGTATTCACATTCATCATCAGCTTTTGATTCATCATGGTTGTATCGGTAATGGCTGCTTCGTGGTATACAGCTGTAAAGTGACCTTGGGCAATATCCTGAAGCAGTTGTGTGTCATCACAACAAACGGCACGCACTTCACAGTTTACATGGATCAAATTACGCCAGTCACCTGATGAAAAGTCATCGGCAATAACAACATCGGTATAGGGTCGTTTCAATAGTGCTGCGGCAATATTTGAGCCAATAAAGCCAGCGCCACCTGTGATTAGAATTCTGTCTTTCATGATTGCTCCGTTTTTTCTTCACCACGCCATTGTAATTGCAGTTTTTCTAGGGCGCGAACTGTGGCATCATTACAGAGCTTATAGCCCAAGCGCTTATTGATGCCATCCAATAATACTTCTGCAGGTGTATCACACACATCATTCACATCGTACCCAGTTTCGGCTAAAAGACGAGCAATCCAAGTACCAAGACCTGTTAGGCTTGCGATATTGGCGATGCGAATCAGCTCATCACAGCGTTCAACGCTAATTTGACCACCTGTGGCCGCGCTAAGTTCTTCAGCTGTGCTTTCTGGCAGGCTGTCGAGAGGGCGGCATAATAGCTTCCAAATCACCCACTCACTTTCTGTGATGTAGGTTTTGTCTTGATGCAAGGGGAAGGAACCTGGCAAAGAACGAATATTATTCATGTTAATCCTTTTGCTTAGTCCATGTAGGCAGTTGGGCCAGTAATGTATGCGCCTTTAAGGGCAAATGTTTCAATTTTTGCACCCAAACGAATGCTTTTTGCCAAATTGGCACGCTTGAGTTTTGCGCCGGTGAAGTCAGCATTCATAAGATTGGCTTCGCTCAGGTTGGCTAGGCGAAAGTCACAACGATGAAGCTTGCAACCGCTTAAGTTGGCTTGACTAAGGTTGGCTCCCTTGAAATTGCAGCCACTAAGATCTGCGCCTGCAAAATCAACGCCTCGCAGATCGGTGCCTGAAAAGTCTTGCCCAGCAATTGATTTTCCTTCACGAATAGCTTGTTGAACAGCGTTGGCATCCATAAAAGTTTCTCCCATTGTCCACATGACATAGATGTATATTGCAAGTTGGCGATGCTACGCGATAAAATAAGGCAATCAAGCTTGAAACCACTGCATTGTATACAGGGCACTTGAGGGTAACCTGAAAAGCAGGTAACACTTGTGTTGCTGGAGGGGGATAGGTTATGTGTTCCTAACAGTTCTTATCCGTATGTTTGTCAAAAGCATTGCAAGTTACCATAATATGAATTGATTAAACTTGGAGGGAAGTCTTGTGAAATGCTGGAAGTTATCATGGGGGTTAAGTTTGATGGCTGGATTAGTCATGCCTTTGATGGTGCATGGTATGGAAATTGAAGGCGTGCATATTGCAGATAAGGTCGTGGTAGGTGAGCAAACCTTGGTCTTCAATGGTGCGGGTGTTCGCAGTAAATTCTTCTTTGATATTTATATTGGCGCACTGTATTTGCCGAGCAAAACCAAATCGGCAACAGCGGCTATGAGCAGCAAAGGTCATAAGCGGGTATTGATGCACTTCTTGTATGATGAAGTATCCAAAGACAAGCTGGTGAATGGTTGGAATGCGGGCTTTGAAAAAAACAGCAAAAATCTTGCTGAACTACAAGCACGATTGAATCAATTTAATAATTTCTTTCAAGATATGAAAAAAGGTGATGTCGTCATATTTGATTTCACAGACAATGGCAAGACCACAGTCATGATCAACGATCAAGTCGCAGGAAGCATTGAAGGCGTAGACTTTCAACAGGCTTTATTGGCTGTCTGGCTTGGTGAAGATCCAGCCGATGATGACTTAAAGGAAGGTATGCTTGGGGGCGGTTAAGTGAGTAGAGTGGCTGTTTTTATTTTTGTTATTGGTGTTGTTTTTTTAATGTTGGAGCAGTTCATGTATGATAGAGTTGATCAAGCAAGCATTCTTCAAGAAAGCTTGTGTTTACCACTTGGCTCAATCAGTTTGTGTTTAGGTGTTGTGTTGTTCTTTATCCATTATCGTCAATTACGGTCAAAGTTATAATTTGCCACCCCAAACTTTTAAGATAAATGCCTCACGCCCAGAGTCAATGCGATATTGGTTGTAGTGTTCTGGGTTTTTCTTGTGATAATTTTGATGATGTTCTTCGGCAGGGTAAAAGCTGGTGTAGGGTTTAATCACGGTGACAATAGGCGCTTCAAACTTCCCACTTTCGGCTAAAGCTTGTTTACTGGCGTTGGCAATTTCGAGTTGTGCTTCATTGTGACAAAAGATAGCGGATGTATAATGAAATCCCCTGTCGTGAAATGAGCCGCCTGCATCCGTGGGGTCGATGTTTCGCCAGAAGATATCCAGCAGCGTTTGATAGCTCACTTGATTGGTATCATAAGTGATTTGAACGGCTTCAACATGCCCCGTACCTCCTGCGCAGACTTGTTCATAGCTTGGATGCGCAATATTGCCGCCTGCAAATCCAGATACGATGCTGTGAACCCCATTGATATGCTCAAAAGGGGAGACCAAACACCAAAAGCAGCCGCCAGCGAATGTGGCAAGTTGTTGAGTTTTTTGTGGCATCATTGATTCCTTTATTCAAAGAAGGTGTGTTATTCTTTCCTTGATAGCGAGGTGAAATCAACCATGCTGGATTGAGGGTTGCACTTTTAACCAGAACCAAGAATATATAGCGGTATTGCCGCATGATTTTATGATAAAGCAGATCACTGGAGTTAAACATGGGTATTTTGAGTGAACAGTTGGAACAGTCATTAAATGATATTTTTCGTGCTGCACACATCAAACGCAATGAGTTTGTTACGATTGAACATTTGTTATTGGGTCTGATAGACAACAAAGAGGCAAGGGTTGTACTGGATGGTTTGGGTGTAGATATTGCATTATTGCGTGAGGAGTTGGAAAACTTCATCAATACGCATGTGACCGTATTGCCTGAAGGTAGTGGTGACACCGTTGCCAGTGTGGGGTTGCAGCGAGTGATTCAGCGGGCTGTGATGCATGTGCAAGCGGCTGGAAAAGATGTGGTGACCGGGGCACATGCTTTGGTTGCGATATTTTCTGAAAAAGACTCTCATGCTGTGTACTTCCTTCATTCGCTGGGCGTGACCCGGCTGGATGTGACGAGGTTTATATCGCATGGTTCTGATCATGTGCAATCATCTTTGGATAGCCATGTTGAAGTAGGGCAAGCCAGTCTTTCTTCCAAGTCGGATGCTTCGCCATTGATGCGTTATTGTGAAAACCTAACGGAGAAAGCTTTTTTAGAAGAGTTGGATCCATTGATTGGTCGTGAAAAAGAGCTGGATAGATGTTTACATATTTTATGCAGACGCAAGAAAAATAATCCGTTATTGGTGGGTGAAGCAGGCGTGGGTAAAACAGCTATCGCGGAAGGTTTAGCGATGCGTATTGTTCAAGGTGAAGTGCCAGATATGCTGAAAGACGCTCAAATTTACGCCTTGGATATGGGCGCGTTGATGGCAGGCACAAAATACCGCGGAGACTTTGAAGAGCGGCTTAAAGCTGTGCTCAAGGCACTTAAAGATGAAAAGAATGTGATTTTATTTATTGATGAAATTCATACCATTATTGGCGCGGGTTCGGTCAATGGATCTGCTATGGATGTATCCAACCTGCTTAAGCCCGCGCTTGCCAATGGTGAGTTGCGTTGCATGGGGGCAACAACATATCAGGAATATCGTCAAATTTTTGAAAAAGAAAACGCGCTTTCTCGCCGCTTCCGCAAGGTAGATGTGGTTGAACCATCGATTCCTGAAACTGTCGATATTTTGACAGGTTTGAAATCACGATTAGAAGAGCATCATGCAGTTAAATACAGTAAATCTGCGATTGCTGAGGCAGCGAAACTTGCGTCTCGTTACATTACCGACAGGAAGCTGCCTGATTCTGCCATTGATGTGTTGGATGAAGCAGGTGCTGCTGTCCACTTGAAAGGGGGTAAGCGCAGAAAAAGCCTGGGTGTACATGATATTGAAGCTACCGTTGCTGCTATGGCACGCATCCCCGCACGACAGGTGTCATCTTCAGATAAAAAGGCTTTGGTTCATTTAGAGCGAAATCTGAAATTGTCCGTGTTTGGGCAAGATGATGCCATTGAGCAGCTATCAGCAAGCATCAAACTTTCCCGGGCTGGCCTAGGCTCACCCGATAAGCCTATTGGTAGCTTCTTGTTCACAGGGCCAACAGGCGTGGGTAAAACAGAGGTGGCTAATCAGTTGGCACGCATTATGGGCGTGGAGTTGATTCGCTTTGATATGTCTGAATATATGGAGTCTCACGCTGTATCGCGCTTGATTGGATCGCCCCCGGGCTATGTGGGATATGAACAAGGCGGTTTGCTAACAGATGCGATCAATAAGCACCCTTATTGTGTGTTGCTTCTGGATGAAATTGAAAAAGCACACCAAGATATTTTTAATGTATTGTTGCAAGTCATGGATCATGGGACGCTCACTGACAACAATGGTAAGTCGGCTGACTTTAGGCATGTGATTTTGATTATGACCAGCAATGCGGGCGCATTTGAGATGCAGCAAAATGCGATTGGGTTTAACCCAGGGAGCAACATTGGGCGTGGTGAAGAAGCGATTAAGCGTTTATTTACACCAGAGTTTCGCAATCGTTTGGATGCGATGATTCCATTTAAGCCATTAAGTGAAGATGTGATTATGCATGTGGTGGATAAGTTTATTATGACACTTGAAACGCAGCTTCAAGAGAAAAAAGTGGAATTGGATGTAAGTATGGCAGCACGGAAGTGGTTAGCCAAGCAGGGCTATGATCCGCAAATGGGAGCAAGACCTATGGAACGTCTTATTCGCGAGCAAATCAAAAAAGCATTGGCAGAACAAATTTTGTTTGGTGAGCTGCAAAAGGGTGGTGTGGTGTATGTGGATGTAGATGGCGATCAATTGTCTGTAAAACAAGGTATGGAGACATGTGGGGTATAGGTTGTTGATGTGAGCCAGCAAGCTGATGATTGGCGCAACCCTCAGCACAGCAAACATAAAAAGACTTATGCCAGTGAGCTTGAATCTGCAAGTGACCGGATAACTTTACAAGCCATTGGTGTGGTCTCTAGTCCATATCAGGAGCGGTTTGCCACACCAAGGCAGCCTGCATATGCTGTGGACGCTAAACCTGCGATGATTACCCTTCATCAGGGTTTTTGCTATGAGCAGGCTTTGCAGGATCTGGAAAGCTTTTCACATATCTGGGTGATTTATTGGATGCATTTGAACCAAGGCTGGAACCCTCTGGTTAAGCCTCCGCGTGACAAGCATAACAAATATGGTGTATTTGCCACCCGCGCGCCACACCGCCCCAATAGTCTTGGGCTATCTGTTGTGCCGCTTTTATCAGTGCAAGGGCGAGTGCTACACATTGGTTGCCATGATATGTTGGATGGTACACCTGTGTTGGATATTAAGCCTTATATTGTTGAATCAGATGTGGTGTCTGATGCCAATACTGGTTGGTTGGATAAGCTTTGACAATTGGCTTATGCCACCAATAATCCAACATCTATGAAATGTGCATCGTGTGGAACCTATTACCCAGAAGATAAAGTTTTTTGCCTACCTTGCGGTGAAATACTTTCAGGGGAAGATGGGCAGTCACGATTGGGCAAGTATCGTTTGCTTGAAAAACTAGGCCAAGGCGGCGCAGGTGTGGTTTATCGCGCCCAACATCAAGATCTTGAACAAGATGTGGCAATCAAGATTCTTAATCCACATGGCTTTAATGATAAAAAGCAGGTACAACGATTTAAGCGAGAAATTCAAACACATTCTCAACTTCAACACCCTAATATTATTCGTTTTATCGATGTGTATGAGCAAGGTGAGATACTTGCGTTGGTCATGGAAATACTGTCTGGGTGCAATCTTAAGGAATATATCAACCATAAAGGTGTTTTGCCACTTGAAGAGACCTTGAATATTGCTGTTGCCGTATTATCTGGGCTTGAAGAAGCGCATCGGCATGGTGTGATTCACCGAGATTTGAAGCCATCCAATATTTTTATGACTGATGATCATCAAATCAAGCTGATGGATTTTGGTTTGGCAAAGCAAACTGGCAGGTATGAGGATATTACGGAAACGGGTATTACCGTTGGCACATACATGTATATGGCACCTGAACAAATCATGGGTAAAGATATTGGCGCATATACCGATTTGTATGCTATGGGTATTGTGCTTTATCACATGACGACAGCTGTTTTACCTTTCATGTCTTCGGGGGGGGGAGAGTTTGAGGTTATGGAAAAGCAGGTGCGCAAAGCACCGCAACCACCTAAGGTATTAAATCCTGACATTCCAGATGAATTAAACCAGATTATTTTGCATTTGTTGGCCAAAGAGCCTGAACATCGACCTCAAACATGTTTGGAGGTGATTCGCAGGCTTAATCACATTAAAGAGGGCTTAACCCCAAGCTTGAATCAACAAGATGCTAAAACCACATTTTCTGAACTTAACACCAGCGTGAGTCGATTACATGGCGAGGTCAGAGAGAGTGGTTCGGGCGAGCAAAGTAATCAAACCGTGAACTTTTACACTTTACGCAGTGCATTTACGATTGATTCCAAAGCGGCACCAGAGCACCCTAGGTTTGATATGCGCCACCCCCCAGCATTAAGTAAAGCTACTTTAGATCGCTTAAAAAGCGCGATAGCAATGATTCCACCATTGCCTGAAATATGGTATCAAGTACAACGCATATTTGAAGATGGGACAAGCTCGCCTGCAGACTTGGCGAAAGTGGTTGCCCAAGACGCGGTGCTTACCGCGCATGTGTTAAAAAGTTGTAATTCAGCCGCGTATTTACCAGCAGGCGCAAAAGAAAATACGGATATTGCCTTGGCATTAACACGCATGGGCATGGATGCCGCGCAAGGTTTGGTGCTAAGTGCTGTAGCTCCTGATTTCAAAGTATCTGCCAAATCGTCTTTGGATGTGCGTGCTATTTGGTTTCATGGACAGGCGATTGCCTTGTTTGCGCGCATATTATCTGAGTTTAGCCCTGTTGTTGATACACAGTCTGCGGTTATGTTTGGTTTGCTACATGATATTGGCAAGTTGGTGA
Organism: Ghiorsea sp.; assembly: GCA_026982535.1. Classification (GTDB taxonomy): domain Bacteria; phylum Pseudomonadota; class Zetaproteobacteria; order Mariprofundales; family Mariprofundaceae; genus Ghiorsea. The sequence continues at coordinate 14,988 of JALSGX010000025.1, forward strand.
TTCTCCATATGGAGCCTGATGAAAAACTGGCGCAACTCAAACAGCATATTGATCAAGGTCAGGACTCGCTATTGGCTGAAATCGATGTGCTTGGTTACTCACATATTGATGCAGGTATGATGCTTGCGCTGCATTGGAAGCTACCACGAAAGTTGCACCGATTTATTTATTATCATCACTTTCCATGCTGGCAAAAGCCAGAGACTTGGCCACCTGATATGCAGGCTTCGATGATGCTTGTTCATATGGCGCATTTGATGTTGAGCGCATTGATGAAAGATACACCTTTTTCTGGTATTTGGTCTGCCTCATACCGAACCCATGTAGCAAGTTCAGCGGCCATTTTACATCATCCTTTGCGTTTGCCGATGAAGGATGTTTCATTGTATAGCAATATGCGTGTACAGCTCAAACATTTGCAAACCTTATTTCCAGACCTGTTCCTATGACAAGACTTCTTGCTCATATCAGGATAACTCAGCATGATACGCTTGTGTATGGCAAGGTGAGGAGTTGCAATGATTAGTTGGCTTTCGGGTGTAGTGCGTGATCTTGATCCTTCAGGTGTGGTTGTACTCGATGTTAATGGTGTGGGTTATGAGGTTTTGGTCAGTATGCAAACACTTGTAACGCTGAAGCTGGGTGAGCCTGCAGAGTTGCAAGTTCACAGTTATGTTCGTGAAGATCAGTTTACCTTGTTTGGCTTTTCCAGTACCCAAGAGCGGGCACTATTCCGTAGCCTTAATAAAGTGTCGGGTGTTGGCGCAAAAACGGCGTTGAATTTGATGTCGGGCATGAATGCCACGGATTTGATGCAAGCCATTGAAAACAGTGATGATATTGCTATCGCGCGCACACCAGGCATTGGCAAGAAAACAGCCCAGCGCCTGATTTTGGAGCTTCGTGGAAAGCTTGTGCAGACAGATACGGCAGGTGTAACGGCAGAACACAATCTGAAGCATGATGTTAAATCAGCGTTATTGAATTTAGGTTATAAAACCGCGCAAGTTGATAAGGTGCTTAAGACAATCGATACCTCGCTTGGCTTTGAAGATATGTTTCGTCTTGCCCTGAAGGCGTTATAAGTATGAAAGTGGTTGTGTGTTACGATGAACTTTGAACCTTTTGAAGATGATAACCCTGATGCGCGTGTGATTACAGCGGATGTGCAGGGTGAGGAGGTGTGGGACTCAGCGCTCCGCCCCAAAACCTTGGATGAATATGTTGGGCAGCCCGCCATTTGCGAAAACTTGAAGGTTTTTATCCAAGCTGCAAGCAAGCGTAAGGAGTCTTTGGATCATGTTTTGTTGTATGGACCTCCAGGCTTGGGCAAAACAACGCTTGCCAACATTATTGCCCATGAAATGGGTGTGCAAATTCGCACAACATCAGGACCAGTGATTGAGAAGCCAGGAGATTTGGCTGCAATGTTGACCAACTTAGAAGAAGGTGATGTATTATTTATCGATGAGATTCATCGCCTGAATCCACAAGTAGAAGAGATTTTATATCCTGCCATGGAAGACTTTCAACTGGATATTATGATTGGGCAAGGGCCTGCTGCGCGTTCCATTAAAATGGATTTGCCGCGATTTACCTTGCTTGGCGCAACAACACGCGCAGGGCTGCTCACCAACCCGCTTCGCGATCGCTTTGGCATGATGTTGCGTCTTGAATTTTATAATCATGCTGATTTAACACATATCGTAAAACGCTCTGCATCATTGCTAAACATTGCTACGCAGGAAAAAGGAGCAGAAGAAATTGCCAAACGCTCACGAGGTACACCACGGATTGCCAATCGTTTGCTGCGTCGTGTACGAGACTTTGCTGAAGTTGACCATGATGGCACCATTACCTTACCCGTTGCCAAGTCTGCCTTAGATAGGCTGGATGTTGATGAATATGGCTTGGATTACCTCGACAGGAAGCTATTGGCAGCATTGATTGACAAGTATGCGGGTGGTCCTGCGGGTGTGGATACGCTTGCGGCTTCCATTGCGGAAGAAAGGGATACGATTGAAGATGTGCTTGAGCCTTATTTGCTACAGGAAGGCTTTATTACACGCACGCCAAGAGGGCGTAAAGCCACACCGCTTGCTTATACCCACCTAAAACGCGATTTACCCAAGCCAGATAAACAGGGTTCATTGATATGAGTGGCTGTCATGTGAGTTGTTGGGATGTACGCATTTATTACGAAGACACGGATGCAGGCGGTGTGGTGTATCATGCCAATTATTTGCGTTATATGGAGCGCGGGCGTACAGAAGCTTTGCGGTATTTGGGCTTTGAGCAGCGAAAGCTGAAAGAAGAAGATGGTGTGGTGTTTGCCTTGACACACACCGATATTCATTATCGCCGACCTGCTATGTTGGATGATTTATTAACCATAAGAACGGAATTGATTTTGGTGAGGGGCGCAACCATGGTATTTAAGCAGAGTGTGTATCGTGAGGATGAGTTGCTGGTCGATGCAGATGTTACATTGGCTTGTATCAATGCAGCAGGGCGGCCTAAGCGCATTCCCCAAGCTATGTTGCGGCGGATTGGAGAGGAGTTGAAAGTATGAATGAGCATTTATCCATTTGGGCGTTGGTTTTAGGAGCTGGGCTTGTTGTACAGCTTGTACTCATCACACTGATTATTTTATCATTGGTATCTTGGGCGCTTATTTTTAATAAATGGCGTTTGTTTCATGCGGTAAGGGCTGCCGATGAAGCTTTTGAAACACTGTTTTGGAGCGGCAAACCACTGGATGATATCGCAAAAGAAGCTAAACATCTACACCATAGTGCGCAAGCTGCTGTTTTTGAAAAGGGTTTAGCCGCATACCATAAAATCCGCCAAGAAAGGCGTGGTAGTGCCTTGAATATTCGCCATGCCATTGATCATGCGTGGACAGCGCAAATGAACCGCTTTGCTACAGGCTTGTCTTTTTTGGCAACCGTGGGGGCTACCGCGCCATTTATTGGCTTGTTTGGTACAGTGTGGGGGATTATTGATGCTTTCCAAAATATTGGAATCACGCAAAACACCTCGCTGGCAACAGTGGCACCAGGTATTGCTGAAGCCTTGGTTGCTACAGCTTTTGGTCTGTTGGCAGCGATTCCAGCCGTGGTGGCTTACAATACATTTGCAGGTAAAATGAAAGATTTGGACGCAAGCTTGGACACCTTTAGCACTGAATTCATGGGCGTACTGACGCAGCACGCCAAAGAAAAATAATGCGTAGCCACAAAAGAAAGTCAGCTTGGTCTGAAGGCAATACCTTGATTTCTCAAATCAATATCACGCCCATGGTGGATGTGATGCTGGTGCTTCTTATTATTTTTATGGTGGCAGCACCCATGCTAACGCAAGGGGTAAATGTTGACTTACCCGATGCGGATGCACCACAAATCCGGCAGCAGGTTGAACCTTTGGTGATTTCCATTAAAAAGAATGGTGACTTATATATCCAAAACAAGCCTATTGCGATCGAGCAACTTGCTCCGCGTATTTCCGCCATACGCAAAAACAAGCCTGATTTGCCTGTATTTGTTCGGGGTGATGCAAAAACAGCATATGAACATGTGGCGAGGGTAATGGGTTTATTGGAGCTATCAGGTATCAAGAAGATTTCATTGGTTACAGAGCCGCAGTAACGACACGATGATGTTCACCGCGCGTGATTTTATCTTTGCACTTTTGTTGCACCTTGGTGTGGTCGCTATGTTGCTCTGGGCAGAGCAATGGCATGTATTGCAAAAGCCAATGCCAGACAGGGTTGTGCAGGTACACATGGTAAGTCTAGCTGAGCTTCAGGCAATGATGAAGAAAGAAAACACAAAACCCAAAGCCACCCCAAAAGAAGCAATCAAGTCTAAACCTCGCCCAAAACCTAAGCCACAGCCCAGCAAACCCAAGCCTGCAAAACCTAAGGTTGTACTCAACCCTGTGCCACCTGCAAAGCCTAAGACAAAGAAAGTGGTGGAAGAAGAATTGGATTATGATCCTTTTATGCCCATGGAATCAACGCCCAAGAAGCGAGTGAAAAAAAAGGTTGGCAACCCGCAAGTATTCAATGACATGCTCAAAGCACAGATAACAGATGTTGAAATCCAGCATTATATCACAGGCATGCAGCAGGCAGTGGAGCGGCATTGGAAAGTGCCAACAGGGATGATAGGAAAGCTTGAGCCACCATTGGTTGAGCTTCAATTATCCCCCAGCGGTGATGTGGTTGGGGTACGCATTCTTGAAAGCTCAGGCTCAAAGCCATTTGACGCAACACTTCTGCAAGCCATTTATGCAGCAGCGCCGTTTAATATTCCCAGTCAACAATATGATTTATTCAAAACCAATTTGATTCGGTTTCATCCCTTGCAGCAGTAACTTATGATGGATGAGATGAAGTCATTAACAATTGGCTAAAGCTCTGATGACATCATGCTTGCTCACCACGCCTTCCACACTATCACCAGAGACGACGGGTAAATGATGAATGTGTTGTTCACTCATCAATGTTGCTAAGTCATGGAGTGGTGTATCTGGTGCTACGGTTTTAACATCTTGGCTCATTAAACCTTCAGCGGTGAGTGCTGTTAGGCGTTTGATTTCTTTTTCAAACTTTTCTTCACCCAGCGGGATCACCATATCAAAAATAGCAATGGCTGTCGGTACATGAAGGTTAGCCTGTTGCTCAATCAAATCAGACTCGGTGATGATACCTTGTAAGCGCTGGTCTTCATCCAGAACCAGTAGATAATCAATATCATTTTGGGCAAATTGCTGCATGATAGTCTGAATGGATGTGTATAGCGTGCAGCTTTCAGGGTTGGGGTTCATGATGTCTTTGGCTGTTGGCATGGCTTGCTCCTTATATGGCATTTGACGCGTTTATGTTACCACAGGTTGCCATTCTCGCCAACCATCCAGCATGGGAAAGTATAAGGCGGCTTTAATGGTACGCTCTGGCTCTAAAGCTTGAAGTGCTCGCACATATTGGGGTAGTTGTGGTGTTTCTACGGTATAGCGGTATAGCTCTTGGTCGAGAAAATCCTCAACATCAGTTTCAAAGTGTGAGCCTGTTTTGTAGTCAATGATCCAGCGTGTTCCATGTTTATCTATAAAGCTGTAGTCTAAAACCATATGTTTGCATATACCATCTTCCACATAGGTTAACGCCCATTCACAGTGTTTATCCTGATGAGATTCATCCAATAGCCATGCAAAGCGAGTGCTTTTGATACATTTGTTCAAACCATATTGACAACGCTTAAATGCTTTATCGAAGTGTTGTATACCCAAGCCTTCACGATGCAAGCTTACTCGCATGATATTGTGTATGTGATGTTTATGGGATGGGTAGTTTGCAAGACCTATATTCGCAACATGCTGAAGGGCAGCATGAAGGGCGATACCAATAGCCTTGGCTGTTGCGCCAGCCCAGTGAAACTCTGGTTTAAGCTGCATGGTTGTGCTTTCGTTTGGATATTTCTGGCTTGTTGGAATAGCGGCATAGGGTAGTGGCGCAGTATAGTTGGAGGGAAGCTTCTGAGGGTTTGCTTGCGCTTGGGTCTCTTTTTTATTGGCAATGGTCGGGTGGGTGATGATGTCTGCACCATAACAATCATGTTCACCACACCACAGCTTTGCCAAAAGTGATGAGGATGCAGGTGTCATGTCTTTACCACTCACTTCACCAAACATCACCAGTTCGCGTTCGGCACGGGTACAAGCCACATACAGCAAGCGTGCAACTTCCAACTCATCGCGCTGTTTTTCAAAGTTGCGAATCAAGTCATAGGTTTGGTTATGGTCATGTTGTGGCAAAGGCGAGAACAAAAGCTGGTTGCCTTGATGGGTATTGACTTCTGTTTGTACCAAAACATCTTTATCTTTGGCGCGTGTTTTTTTACCCAAACCACATAAGATAACCGTATCCCATTGCAAGCCTTTAGCGCTGTGCATGGTCAGTAGCTCAACTTGGTCGGCACCAGGTTTGGTTTCAGGCTTGGCATACAGTGTTTTTAAGCGTTGACTTAACAGGGAAAGATCCACTTGTGCACCATGATCCAATTGTTGCAAAAGGTTAAAAAACACATCGGTATTACAAAGCTGGGTTTTGTCTAGTGTTGCAGGTGCGTGGAGTCGAAGCCATGTGCTTTCAACCAGTTGGCGAATAGGAATGCGGCGAGCTTGCTTTAAGCTTGGTTCTAAAACAGCTATAAAGTGGGCTAATTGCTTTTTCTCATCGGAATCGGCTAATGTGCGGCAATAGTCTTGAATGGTTTGCCATGAGGATGTGTTCGAGGTTTGAAATATTTGAAACAAATGATTGATGGATAAACCCAACCATGGCGCGCGTAAGATGGATGCCCATGCCACACTATCGGCCGGGTACAACAGGGCTGTGGTAAGGTTGAGTAGGTCCTTGATTTCAGGCTGTTGATGAAGGGGAAGTATATCCAAAGCCCGAAAAGCTATGCCTTGTGCTTGTAGGGTTTGCATGAGTGTTTTAAGGTGGCTTCGGCTGCGTGCCAACACACCTACCCTGCGCGCTTGCTGCTTGCAGGTTTGAATGATGTTGACGATGAGGTCTGCTTCTTGTTGGTCACTTTTTTCGGATAACAGGTTGAGTGCAACTTTACCTTTTGTGCTTTGAAAGGGTTGGGATGGTGTATAGGCAATCGCACCAGATAAGACATCATCAGTCTTTGGAAAAATATTGGTAAAAGCTTGGTTTACCCATGTAATGATTTCAGGGGATGAGCGAAAGTTTTGTTGCAAAACCAAGGGTGTGACCTTGGGTAGGGGAAGCGCATTGTTGGCAGCTTTTAAGAACAAGCTTACCTCAGCTTTACGGAAGCGATAAATCGACTGCATGGGGTCGCCCACCATAAAGAAGCTGCGGGTATTATCACCGTCATTCCAGCCTGCTGTGAGATAGGATAATAAATCAATTTGCAGGTTGGATGTATCTTGAAACTCATCAATCAGGATATGTTTGATTTGGTAATCCAAACGAAGCAGAGCATCGCTGGGTATGATTTGCCCTGCACTATCGGTTTGCCCTAGGGCTTGCTTGGCTCTGAGCATGATTTCAATGAAATCGACTTGCTTATGTTGCGCAAAAGTTTGCCACAATTGTCCTGCTAGCATTTTTAGCACCATAAACAGGCTTTCCAAGGTATGCCAAGACATATCATCAAAGCTTGCTGTGTCGGGCAAGTTTTGGATATCCATGAGTTGCTGTAATAGTGCTGGTTGATTTTGCAACGCATTGATTAACGCGCTTAGAGCTTCCTTGTTGGCTTTGCCTTCATCTGTGGCAGGAAAGCCTTGTCGTTTATCCACGCGTTTACGGTAGCTGATATGTTTTCCTGTGCCTGTTGTCAGCAAGTAGACCAATGCTTTCCATGCCAAGACCTGGCTTGCATCAGCATCAGGGAAGCTTTGCATGGTTAGGAAGGGTGCTAGTGGGTTTTGGGCCGAATGAAGGTGAAGTTCTGTTGCAGCAAAGTGCGCCAGGCGCATGACCTCATGCTTTTGGGCAGGATGAAAGCTTTGTTCAGCCTCAACCAAGGTATGCTCAATAATGGTCTTCAAGCTTTGTTGTAAGTGCTGGCGAAAGTGATTCATATTGGGGGAGAAGCGAAGTACATAAGGTAGCCATTGTTCTCGTTTGCCCAGCATGGAGGCCAACAAGTTTTGAAGCTTTTGGATATGACAATCCTGATGCAGAATCAAGGTGTTCATGGCTTGTGTTAAGCCTTGTGGAGCATGTTGTTGCTTGGCAAGTGCCATCAAGTCGCAGACTGCTTGCTGATACATTGGTTCTGCATCTTCTGATGTGGCAGGTATCTGCCCGAAGCCTGATAGCACGGGTAATTGCCTTGCCAAACTTGCTGCTAAAGCATCTAATGTCATCACTCTTAATCGCGCTGGATAATCCATGAGCTTCCAGTTTAGTGTTTCTGAGCGTTGTAAGACCTTGGTGGCAAGTGACCATGTGGTGAGGGCATGGGGTTCGGCAGGTTGCTTGCCGCGTGCTGCATACAATGCTTTAAGGACGCGTTCACGCATTTCTGCCGCTGCCTTGCGGGTAAAAGTGAGGGCTAAGATTTCTTCAGGTTCATCGACTACCGCCAGCAAGGCTAAAATGCGTTGAATCAACAGCTCTGTTTTTCCTGATCCAGCAGGCGCTTGCACGATATAGGAGCCATAAGGATTAATGGCTTGGGCGCGTGCTTGACTATCAACAATTGTAGTCATGAGGTGTGATGAAGCAATTGTTGCATCATGCTTTTGCTTTGTATGATATATGTGCCACCAAACAAGTTGGCATGATTGAGAATGTGATAAAGGTTATACAGTATTTTGCGTTGCGCATAACTATCAGATAAAGGGTAAACATGGTTGTAAGCTGCATAAAAATCCGCTGAAAATCCACCAAAAAGCTCGGTCATCGCCAAATCACATTCTCTATCGCCATAGTACACAGCAGGGTCGAAGATGATAGGGTTGCCTTGGTTATCGGCTGCGGCATTACCTCCCCATAAGTCACCATGCAGCAAGGATGGCTTGGGTTGGTGTTCCTTGAATAAGGTAGGTAAGCGCATGAACAATTGCTCGGCTTCTTTTGCAAAGCTATCGTAAAAGCCATGTTGTTTAGCAAGTTCAAACTGTGTACCTAGGCGTTGCTCTTGCCAAAAGGTTTGCCAGTCATCTGTCCACGCATTGGTTTGTGGGCTTGCGCCAATCACATTATCTGAATCCAAGCCAAACTGTGGGGCAGTGTGTTGATGCAATAAGGCTAAACCCTCGCCAAGCTTGGTTTGGGAAGCAGCGTCACCGCGCCTAAACGGTATATATTCGAGGATAAGCCACGCATGGGTTGCGTTGGTGTTTTGGCTTATTACCTGGGGGGTGCGTAGTGGGTTATCTTTATCCAAAGCATGGCGCAGAATGGTTAAACCCTGGGCTTCGGCGGTGAAGGTATGCGCTTTGGAGCAATGATTGGTTTTGATAAAAAAGTGTTGTCCAGTGCTGCTTTGTACATGATAAGATTGATGAATAGATCCGCCTGAAACCATTTGCCATGATTCAAGACGGGTGTATCGCCCCAGTGTTTGGGTAAGATCTTGCTCTATATCAGTGGCTGCTGGGTGCTTTGCCATGTTTTCTGTTTTTCCAACTGCGTAGTACATGCCAGCGCCAAAACCATTGAATACCAATATAGCCCAAGATTGCGCTGCTTATACCTATCATCAGGCAACCCAATAAAAATGGCTTCCAAATTAGTAGTGTACCGTTGATAAGCCAATCCAAGGTTAGTTCCATCTCAAAAGGCACTTCTCCTACGCCCATGGCAAACGCGCCCACTTTGTAAGCAAGGTAAAACATGGGTGGCATGGTGATTGGGTTGGTGATCCAGACCAAAGCAATAGACATGGGTAAATTGGCGTGGAAAAGAATTGCACCACCAGCTGCAAGCACCATTTGAAAAGGCACAGGAATCCAAGCGCAAAACAAGCCTACAGCGAATGACTTGGCAACAGAATGACGGCTAAAATGCCAAAGTGATGAAGCATGAAGGAGCTTTCCAAAAATCCGCAGGTATTTGTTTTCTTTAATCTCTTGAGGATGAGGTAGATACTTTTTGAGCAGTTTGCGCGGCATGGTATTTTAGCTATCCATACGGGGAAAGACAGGGCTAGGTGCTTGGCAAACATGCCCAGCCTGAAGTAGCCCCCAGCCCGCAACATCCTGCAAACGCAAGGTTTCGATATTGATGTCTTTATTCATGATTTGTGTGAGCATTTGCTCACATTTAACGGGTGTAAAGGGAGAGAGTTGTACCGCTATCAAGCGCAAAGTCTCAACCAAATGATACAATACTGTATCAAGGCGGGCATCATCGCCTTCTTTAGCGAGTACCCAGGGCGCATTTTCCGCAACATAGCGATTGCCATGGCGAACCACTTGGTGAATACGCTCTAGTGCCAGGTGAAATGCCTGGTTGTCCAAATGTGCTGCAACTTCGCGCTGCATACCTTCAATATCAGCAATTAACGCGCGGTCTTCACTTTGCTCTTCAACCACCGCAGGCAAAATACTATGACGGTATTTTTTCAGCATGGATAAGGAACGGTTGAGTAAATTACCCATATCATTAGCAAGTTCGGTATTGTAGCGGGTTTTAAGCGCATGATCGGAAAAGTCGCCATCCAAACCAAAAGGAACTTCGCGCAGCAGAAAATAGCGCAGGGTATCACTTTCATATTTTGCAAGTAAATCTACGGGGCGTAGTGCATTGCCTTTAGACTTGCTCATTTTCTCACCTTCAACCGTCCACCAGCCATGGGCAAATATCCGTTTGGGTAGTGGAAGATCTGCTGCCATAAGCATGGCAGGCCAATATACCGCATGAAACCGTAAAATATCTTTACCAATCAAATGCACATCAGCAGGCCAGTATTTCATGGTTTCAGTGTCTTCTGGGAAGCCAAGGGCAGATAAATAATTGCTTAACGCATCAACCCATACATAAATCACATGCCCCTTATCATCAGGCACAGGTACACCCCAAGAGAATGTGGTGCGTGAAATGGACAGATCCTTTAATCCACCTTCAATAAAGCTTAACACTTCATTTCTACGCGATGTGGGGGCAATAAAATCAGGGTTTTTTCGAATCCAGGCAATCAGTTTATCTTGATAAGCACTAAGCTTGAAAAAGTAGGATTCTTCTTGGATTTTTTCTACGCCGCGTTTGCAATCAGGGCAAACTTCAGCGTTAAGGCAGTTATCTTTTTCAGGGTGGGTTGCATCTTGAAGCTGGGTTTCCGTCCAGTAGGTCTCACAAGGCACGCAATACCAATCTTCATAAAAGTCTTTATAGATTGAACCATTATCAAGCAAGCGTTGCCACATGGCATGCACACCTTTTTGGTGCCGGTTCGAGCTTGTTCGGATAAAATCATCATGGCTAATGGATAATTCAGGCCATAATGTTTCGTAGCGTTGCACCACTTGGTTGGCAAGTTCAATGGGAGCAATACCTCGCTTTTCAGCGGCCTGCTGCACTTTTTGCCCATGCTCATCCACGCCAGTTAAAAAGAAAACATCATCACCAGCCAAACGGTGTTGACGCGCTAAAACATCGGCTGCAATGGTGGTGTACATATGCCCCAAATGTGGTTCGTCATTCACATAATAAATCGGCGTGGTGACATAGTAGGCTTGTTTTTTATTTGACATGGAAGATAAAATCCTTTGTTTGTAATTGGAATCAGTGCGGCATGATAGCGAAAATTATCATGAAAAACATAAAGAAATACAGGGTAGAAAGTTGAATAAGACCCATTTTAATATACGCTGCTACTTTTTCAAAGAAACATGGAGGTTTGATGCGTAGTATGGAAAAGAGATGGATGCGTTTGGCATTGGCTGAAGCATCCAAAGCTTTGGGTAATACTCACCCCAATCCTGCGGTGGGTGCTGTGATTGTGCGCGATGGCATGGTGTTGGGCAAAGGGTTTACCCAAGCTTGCGGTGGCAATCATGCTGAAATTGAGGCTTTACATGACGCAGGAGGTGATGTTAAAGGTGCAACGCTTTATGTGACTTTAGAACCCTGTGCTTCAGAAGGGCGCACACCTGCATGTTCAGCTTCGATTATTCCTTCGGGTATTAAAAAAGTCGTGATTGCATCATCTGACCCCAACCCGGCTATGGCAGGTGGGGCCAAGCTTTTGGAAGATGCGGGTATTGAAGTGGTGACGGGCGTATGCCAAGATGAAGCGGATAGCTTGAACCGGCCTTTTTTTCATTATATCAAAACAAACATGCCGTGGGTGATTGCCAAAGCTGCGATTTCTTTAGACGGCAAAGTGGCAACACGCACCAAACATTCGCAATGGATTAGTGGCGTTGAATCGCGCAAACATGCGCATGGTGTGCGCGCTTTATGTGATGCTATTGTGGTGGGTGTAGGCACATTGGTATTAGATAACCCATCTTTAACCGTGCGTGATGCTCAAATCGTGGGCAAACCACCGCTGCGTGTGATATTGGGTAAACACGCGCCCAAAATGTTTACCGATTGTAAACTTTTATCTGATGAAGCGCCCAGCCGCTTTTACATTATCCATGATAATGATGATGCAAAAGCATGGCGCGATTGGGGTATGGAAGTGGTGTTGGTGGATAATTATGAGGCAGCTTTTAAGCATTTGGCAGAAGATGGCTGTTTGCAAGTCTTGCTGGAAGGTGGTGGTAAGCTGCATGCGGCATGTTTGGAGCATCGCATCAGCAATGAATTATTATTGTATCAAGCACCCATATTGATTGGCGGTGTGGAAGCCATGAGTTTTTGGCATGGTTTGGGTGTGGCAACCATGCAGGATGCCGTGCGTATTGAGCATATTGAGTATCAGCCTTTGGGTGATGATATGCTCATTCATGGGGATATTGTTTACCCCGCCTAAGCACCTCCCTTTATTGTTACCCAGCTTGGCTTGGGTATGCGGCTTGTTTGTTGTGTATACGGATATTTCAAATTTGTATGCCTTGATTGTGCTGCCGTTGTTTTTGTGGCGCAAAGTTGCTGCATACGCTTTGATTGCGGGGTTTGCTTATGCAAGCCTAATGTTGGCTTGGCAGCAACAACATGTTCAAATCCATGAAAGCTGGTTGGGTCAAAAAATCAACATCCAAGCTACCATTGATGAGGTGCAGCACACGCCTCAATACACCCGTTTGCGTTTGTCTGATGTGTTGCGTGAAGATGGTGAAACACTGGATGCGAAGTTGCTTGTTTATGTGTATCGTCAGCAGTTGCCCGTGTTGGCGGGTATGAAGGTGGCAGCCAAGGTAAAGCTGCATAAGCCCCGCAACAAAAAGAACCCTGCATATTTTGATTATGAGCGGTATATATTTAACTTGGGCGTAGCAGCAACGGGCAGCGTGTCGGGCAAGGTTGATGTGATGGAAACACATGTGTCATGGCTGACAGCATTAAGGCATCAAATCAGAAGCTCTTTAAGCCAACTTTCCCAAGACAAGCAAGGCATATTATTGGCATTGTTGCTTGCCGATAGAAGCCAAATCCCCCTTGATATTGATGATGCCTTTGCTGCCAGTGGGGCAACGCATTTGTTGGCAATTTCGGGTTTACACATGGGACTGGTGGCAGGTTGGGGTTTTATTCTTGCTTGGTGGCTCATCACGCGGCGAGAGGCTTGGATTGTGCGCTTTCCTGTGCGCACGGTTGCCCTTGCGTCAGGGATGTTGCTTGCGTTTTCTTATGCTTTGCTTGCAGGCTTTCCTATTCCAGCGCAACGTGCCTTTTTGATGTTGCTTGCGGGTGTGTTGGCATGGTCGCTTCGTGCCACACTGATGCCGCTTAACACCATGTTTGCAGCCTTGATATTGATAACCTTGATTGACCCAACATCCGTATTGTCAGTGTCTTTATGGTTATCCTTTGCCGCAACCTCTGCGCTGCTGATTTGGGCAGGGCGGCAAGCCAAGGTTGAAAGCATCTACGCCAAGTCATGGATGTGGATCAAAGGTATGTTTTGGGTGTCTATCATTGCATCACTCGCTACCTTACCTCTGATTGGTTATGTCTTTGAGCGGTTGCCCGCATGGAGTTTGCTTGCCAATGCTTTGCTTGTGCCATTATATGCGTTTTGGGTGCTTCCTTTGGCATTGTTGGGCGAGCTGTTTGCGCTTTTGGGTGCAT